>NZ_JAHDJT010000007.1 GCF_023661085.1 Wolbachia pipientis | reverse complement strand
CGGGGTTTTATTGTCTTTTTTCTCTGTCTGGTAAATTTCTTAAATATTATAGCTTGGACTAGTTGCGGTTAAAAGCAGCTAAATTGCAGCGTTTAAAGCATAAAAACGCCAATACTGACAACAGACAGTGATCAGGGTTTCTTTTGCTTTTTTTCTGCTATAGTAAAATTTTTAATATTTATAGCAAAAGCAATTTTAGAGCACACAAAAAACGCCAGTATTTAAAATAATTGCCTTTTTCTAGTTATGCGAGGAGTCTAATTCCTCTTTATTTTAAAAAACATTTCCAGTGAAAGCACCATGTCAATCAATGTTACAAAAAATTTAATTATTTACTTTCTTTTTAAATATACATAAAATAAGAATGCACTATACAAAGCTGGGTATATTAGTTGACATTTAAACGCAGTGAGATAGAGTATTACTGTAGGTTTTATGGTTGTGTTATAATTAGTATGGGACTAGTGCGATTCGAACGCACGGCCTTCGGATTAGGAATCCAACGCTCTATCCTACTGAGCTATAGTCCCGTGTTTTCCATTATCTGCACAAAATCATAGCAAAAAATCTCATACTTTTCTAGATTTCCTGCATCACCAATTTACAATAACAAAAAACATTTCTGTATATTTCTTGAGTATAATGCTATTATATTTAATAATACGGTTTAAATTGATGCTAGTTAACAACATTAGTTATTCCTATAACAGTCAAGACGATTTCGCTTTAAGCAACATAAATATTGAGGTGAAGAGAGGAAATGTCGTATGTCTACTGGGACATTCGGGTTGCGGCAAGTCGACGATTTTAAAATTAATTGCAGGGATAGAAAATCCAAAATCTGGCACCATTTTTATAAATGATAGGCTAGTTGCAAGTAACCACACATCAATTGCAATAGAGCATAGGAATGTCGGATTGATTTTTCAACATTCTGCTCTATTTCCTCACAAAACAGTAGTAGAGAATATAACTTTTGCTATTCGTAGCTCCTCCAAAAAGGCAAAGTATCTCACTGCATTGGAAATTTTGAAGCTATTAAACATAGAAAAATATGAAAATATGTATCCTAATGCCCTATCGGGAGGACAACAACAATTAGTTGCAATAGCAAGAGTAATGGCACAAAATCCTGATATTGTGTTGCTCGATGAACCATTTTCTAACTTAGATATACTGTCAAAGTGCCGAATAAGACATCATATATTGTCCCTTTTTAGAAGTAAAAATACCCCCGTGTTAATGGTAACTCACGATCCGCAAGAAGCATTAAAAGTCGCAGATTTTATCTACGTAATGAAAAGCGGTAAAATTATCCAATCAGGAGTTTCCAGTGATATATATCATAGTCCTAAAGATCATACGCTAGCAAAGTTCTTTAGTGAGTTCTCCTCTACTTTGCAGTTAGGTGATGAGCTTCCGTTTGATGGTATACTTGCTGCAAGAAAATAATCTAGTCTGCAGTTATTATAAAATAGGACCAAACACTAAAAAATTTTGATCTATAACTAAATAAGGTGATATAATTTATGTGTTACTTGACTTCAGTCAGGTTTCAATTTCTAAAATTTAACATTTTAAATGGAGGTACAAATGAGCTTAGGACCATGGCAATTGTTTCTAGTCTTAATAATAATCTTAGTTCTGTTTGGCGCAGGTAGGTTACCACAAGTTATGGGTGACCTGGGGAAAGGCATTAAAAACCTTAAACAAGAACTTAAGGACTCAGAGAAACTATCATCTAACGAGCCAGATCGTTAGCGTCTTTATACTTTGTGACACGTACTTTAGTGCGTGTCATTTGTTTAAAAACTTGAACTAGCTAAAGAATAGATTGAAATACTGCGGTAATTATGTTAGTTAGAAGGAATTATTTTGTTAAAGGATGACTGTACAAAAAAGCGAGAATTTGGCTGAAAATAAAAAATTGGCCTCCGATATTTTAAAAGAGGTTGCAGATACTAACAACGCTAATAGTGATAAAGTAACACTGTTTGACATAAAAACAGCTTTGCATGAGCGCGGTTTTGGTATTTTAATGATTATCTTCTCTTTGCCACTATCAGTACCTATACCGGTTCCACCTGGCTATACAACTATACTTTCTATACCTCTAATCCTATTCTCACTGCAGCTTCTGTTGGGATTTGATTCTCCTTGGATGCCTCACTGGTTGGAAAGAAAGTCTTTTCAACGTTCAACACTAGCTCTTGTGGTAGAAAAAACTTCTCCTGCATTAAAAAAAATAGAAAAGTTCATGAAACCAAGAATGCTTTTCATTTTCTGTGGACCTGGTGAAAAAATTTTGGCTTTTATGATGTTGCTTTGTGCAGTGATAATAGCTCTCCCGCTACCTTTTACTCACTTCCTTCCTGCAATCGGCGCAACCTTTATTTCGCTTGGTATCATGGGTAAAGACGGACTTCTTTCCATATTGGGGGTCTTAATCTCATTATGCGCATTATTGCTTGCTTTTGTTGTAATAATCAAAGGGCCGCAGCTTATAACAGGAGCATTCTCTTTCCTAAAAAATTTGCACGTGTTTACAACATCTTAACACAAGATGAATCTCGGGTATAAACAAATAATGAATGTTGAAATACAGCAATAATTATGCTACTTAGAAGGAATCATTTTGTTAAAGGATAATTGTGCCAAAAAGTGAGAAATTAGCCGAAAATAGAAAATTAGCTTCTGATATTCTAAAAGAGGTTGCAGACACCAACAACGCTAATAGTGATAAAGTAACACTGTTTGACATAAAAACAGCTTTGCATGAGCGCGGTTTTGGTATTTTAATGATTATCTTCTCTTTGCCACTATCAGTACCTATACCGGTTCCACCTGGCTATACAACTATACTTTCTATACCTCTAATCCTATTCTCACTGCAGCTTCTGTTGGGATTTGATTCTCCTTGGATGCCTCACTGGTTGGAAAGAAAGTCTTTTCAACGTTCAACACTAGCTCTTGTGGTAGAAAAAACTTCTCCTGCTTTAAGAAAAATAGAAAAATTCATGAAACCGAGAATGTCTTTCATTTTCTGTGGGCCAGGTGAAAAGATTTTAGCCTTCATAATGTTGCTTTGTGCATTATCGATAGCCATTCCGCTGCCCCTAACTAACTTCATCCCTGCAATTGGCACAACTCTCATTTCACTTGGTATTATGAGTAAAGATGGGCTTCTCTCTATACTGGGAGTCTTAGTATCTTTGTGCGGGTTGCTACTTACCCTTGTTGTAGTAGTTAAAGGACCGCAGCTCATACTTGGAGCATTTTCTCTTCTAAAAAGTTTTGTATATGGTTAGGTTCTATAACACCTTAACAAAAAAAAAGAGCCTTTTATACCGATCGATAAGAATCACGTAAGAATGTATGTTTGTGGACCAACGGTATATGACACGGCACACATAGGTAATGCACGTTCTGTTGTCGTTTACGACGTATTATTTCAACTGCTTAAATTTTGCTATGGCAAAGTTACTTACGCGCGCAACATAACTGATATTGATGATAAGATAATCAACGCAGCAAATGAGAAAAATAGCAGTATAGAAAGCATCAGCACATACTACACTAAGGCTTTTCATGAAGACATGAAAAGCCTAAATTGTGCAGAGCCAACATACGAACCAAAAGCAACGGAAAATATAGATTGTATTATCAAATTAATTGAACATTTGCTGCAATCTGGTCATGCCTATGAATCCAATAAGCATGTATATTTTAGCGTAGAATCTTACTCTGAGTACGGTGCTTTATCAGGGAAAAAAATTGATGAATTGGATCATGGCAACAGAGTTGAAGTTGGTGAAAATAAAAAACACCCAGGAGATTTTGTACTGTGGAAGCCTGCAAATGATGTTGACTACAAGCTTTCGAGCTATTGGAGTAGCCCATGGGGAGAAGGAAGGCCAGGATGGCATATAGAATGTTCAGCAATGTCGTATGCTTACCTTGGTCAAGATTTTGACATTCACGGCGGCGGTATAGATTTACAATTTCCTCATCATGAAAATGAAATTGCGCAGAGTAAATCTGCATTTACCGGATCAGTATTTGCAAAATATTGGGTACATAATGGTTTTCTTACGGTAAACGAAGAAAAGATGAGCAAGTCTTTATTTAATATAGTCAAGGTAAGAGATCTACTTCATAGCGGAATAAAGGGCGAAGTAATACGTCACGCACTGCTCAAAACTCACTATAGAAAACCACTTGATTGGACAAAAAATGTTATTTCTGAGTCACAAGAAACTCTAAACAAATTCTACCGGTTATTACGTGATGTCGATGTAGTGAATATTGAGAAAAGTGATGTGGAAGTCTTTAAAGATTTCATAGATGCTTTGAAAAACGACTTAAATATTCCTGAGGCCTTAGTCATATTGCATGAAATGGCCGCAAAAATCAACAAAACGAATAGTAAATACGAGAAGCTCAAATTAACTGAGAGTTTCGTTAAGAGCGCAAGATTTATTGGTCTTCTCAGGTCAAGTTATCAAGAGTGGTTTACTGCTGGCGTGAGTCATCAAGAAATAGAAAGACTAATAGATTTAAGAAGGACAGCAAAACAAAACAAAGATTACGATACTGCAGACAAAATAAGAGAGCAACTAAAACAAATGGGAATCTCAATTTCTGATAACGAAGATGGTACAACGACCTGGTAAACTTATATGGAAAATTATCTTCTGTTGTTCACAGATAACCTAATATCATCGCTGATCTTACCTATATATCAAGGTTTTGTGTTTCATACTATGTTGTATTTCAGGTCGTATTACAATCCATTACTTATGTTACTTCTTGGAGTATTGGGATCAAGCCTTGGTGGAGTGGTTAATTGGTATTTAGGTAGAATAACAATTTTTATCAGGAAATCATACCACAAACTAGAGAATGAGCACAAAACACCAAAAATCATAAGAAATCTACTGATCTGTGCAGTTGTACTACTTTCGTGGGTACCAGCACTTGGAAACACGATTCAAGTTTTATCAGGTTATTTTAAGTTAAACCTCAGTGTTTTTACCTTGTTAACTATCCTATCCAACTTTTTCTACTTGTTGTACCTCACCATTACTGTTTAGTAGCTTTTGCCTTACGTCCATCAATGCAGCTACAATTAGTACTTTTATCGTTACATTTTGGCGTTAAATCAGGATAGAACGTAAGTATGGCATCATTCTTTCTCACAAACACCGATTGATAATTGTCATCTTCCATTTTATATAGGCACATTCCATCCTTTCCCAATGCCTTAAATGCTTTAGTTGCTGAAACTAAAATATCATCAGCATGAAGGTTATATGCATACCCATTTGGGCACTTAACTTTTACTTCTCCACCTTTTCCTAAATATTTCATTCCAAATGTATAAACTGGTGGATCAACTTCTAATTTATTGCACAAAGACTTATCATTCCAAATCGCACCTGCCCATTTATCTTCTTGAGCCTCAACGTACCTACCTACAAAACGCATACCACCAAACCCCAATCTATCTGGCTCACCACAAAAAATATGTCCAAACCCTATAGTTTCTTTTTCAATTCCGCTATTTGTAAACCAAATCTTAGTTAGTTCATCCTTGAATAACTCCAAGTCTGCACTTGGTGTAATCACTTGATGATCGAGCCTATTATATATTCCTTCTACTACTTCTTGATGCTGTGGACAATCAAGCAAAACTCTGAAATCTTCTTTGTCGGGGTGTGATCCCCAATCTCCACAAACTCTTAACACTCCCCTATCAAAGTCAGTCAACTCCGGAAGTGGTGGAATGTAATCTGGCCCCGCAGAATTTGTTTTGAAGAATGGCTCAAAATCAATTCGTGAGCTTGGATCATTGAAGTAATGATCTTTAATATAAAAAACAAATCCTATTACCGGTATTATTAAGCATAAAATTAGCTTACTTTTCTTTGACATAATCACGATACAGCTTCACAAAAAAAGCTAGAGTACAAGCAACAATTTAAAAAAGCTTTAATCTGACGTTAATTGCAGTGCAGCAACTCCTGGCATTCCGTCGCCACTTAGCCAGCTTAAAAACGCCCCTCCACCAGTTGCAACATACGTAAAATCTTTATCAGTAAGATCTGCAGCATTTATTGCAGATAAGCTATCTCCTCCCCCTATCACACTAGTTAATTTTCCTTCGTGTGTTAAGCTACTTACGATTTTCATCACCTCTATTGTGCCATTTGCAAAAGTTGAATGTTCAAAGACACCAATAGGTCCATTCCACAGCAGAGTTTTGCTACTTGCTACCATACTGCTTATCGTGCTCAAGGTTTTAGGTCCGATATCCAAAATTACATCATCATTCAAAATAGATTCAGTGTTTCTTAAAACGCCAGTGCTGTAATCAGAGTTTACTGCAACCAAAACATCTTCAGGCACAACTATTTTACAATTGTTTTTATTTGCTGTTTCAATAACACCATGAAGAAAATCATCAACGCCACTTTGAAAGAAAGATTTGCCGATATTCACTCTATTGAACAACAAAAAATTGTTAGCAATTGCACCGCCAAGAACCAGATAATTGACCTTTTCTGCTAGTTTTATAAGCATTTTTATTTTAGTTGATATTTTAGCTCCCCCAACTATCGCAGTAATAGGTTTAGCATCAAATGATATGGCCTTTTCAAGATATTTTAGCTCATCTTGTAAGCAAAATCCTGCATAGGAAGGCAAAAATTCTGTAATGCGTGAAATAGAAGCGTGGGCTCTGTGAGAGCAAGAAAATGCATCGTTTACATATATATCTGCTAGTGATGCTAGTTGTTTAGCAAAATTCGAGTCATTCTGCTCCTCTCCTTTATAAAACCTCAAATTTTCCAGTAATATTACATCTCCTCCGTTCATCTCATTTACTGCTTTTTGCACTTTTTCGCCAATGCAATCATTGACAAACTTTACCTCTTTATTTAATAGTTGCGATAAAGTTTCAACTATATTTTTTAGTGACAAACTATCGTTTTTGGCTTTTGGGCGTCCAAAATGTGATGTAATAATAACCTTTGCGCTCGCATTCACTAGATGCTGAATAGTAGGCAATGCTCTCAAAATACGAGTGGCATCATGAACTTTTCCATTTTTTATAGGAACATTAAAGTCAACTCTGAGTAAGACAGTTTTATCGTGAAAATCACAATTCTCTATGCTAGACACATTCATCATAAAACTAAGGAGCTATAAAACCACTATACAGTAGTTTGACCTAAAGTAAATCGCTTGTGCGCCATCTTTGAAGTTGAGTATTGAAAATTAACTGGAGAATTACGGATCACTTTGTGTATGTCGTAACAAGCCATAGCGCTCTCAGCAAAGCCATTTAGTATCAACTTTAGTTTACCTGAGTAAGTAGCTATATCTCCGATTGCATATATCCTATCTCTACTGGTTCTGAGTGTAGCTTGGTCAACAACTATACGACTGTGCTCTAACTGTATGTCCCAATTGTTTATTGGACCCAAATTCATTGACAGCCCAAAAAATGGCAGTAAAAAATCAGCGGATATTTCTTTTTCTTCTCCAGAAACAATGTTTTTTGCTATCACTGCACTCAATTGCCCATTATTTCCGGCTAGTTCGTGTAATTGATATGGCGTTACAAGTGCTATTTTTCCACTGCTTTCAAGTAATTCCAATTCATTTCTAGTTTTAGCAACACAACGAAATTCCTTTCTTCGATGTATCACATAAATTTTCTTTGCAACTTTAGAGAGCTCTATAGTCCAATCAGCCGCAGAATCTCCTCCTCCTGCAATTACTATAGCTTTATCCTGAAAATCAGAAATTTTATTTACGCTATAAAATACGGATTTATTTTCATACTCTAATATACCATTAAGGGGTGGACGATTAGGTTCAAACATTCCATTGCCTGCGGCAATGATAACAGCTTTGCATTTCACTTCTGTACCTATGTTCGTTATTACAGTAAAGTTTTGACTGTCGTTATTCGAAATTTTTTCTACCTTTTGACTTAAGTGATAAACAGGCTCAAATGGCAAAGCTTGCTCCATTAATTGTTCAATTAGCTTTTGAGCAGTAATTATAGGATAGCCAGGTATATCGTATATCGGTTTTTCTGGGTAAAGAGCGGTACATTGCCCTCCTGCTTGATCCAAAACATCTATGATATGACATTTCATATCGAGCATTCCCGCTTGAAAAGCAGTGAATATTCCAACAGGTCCTGCACCTATTATTACAATGTCAGTTTCCATGCTTTCCATTTAGGTAATAACTTATTTAGATATTAGTTGGCTTTGTTAATAAGGTCAATTTATGAAACAACAAAAGGATACAGTTGTGGGAATCGGGCAAAATCGCAGATTAAGAAAAATAAATTTTTATGTAATTATAATAATATATTAACTTTAATAGTGAGGTAAATATTATGAGTATTAAGAACGATTTAATAATTAAAGCCACGGCAAACAACAATACAGGAACTGTAAAACAGTCGCTTAATCTACTTAAAAAACTATCTAATTCATTCGATATAGGACAAATACACGATAAGAAAGGCAACACTGTGTTACACTATGCTGCAAGAAATTCTAATCACAAATTAGTAAGCTTTTTTATCAAACATAATATTGATGTCAATTTAAAAAATCAATATGGGCAAACTCCATTGACACTCGCAATCGGAAATTTTTTTACAAGAGTGGGTGATGAAAAGAATCTACCTACAACTGAATATTTTAACAGAATGTTTTCTCGTGGAAACGGCTTGATAATTATTGATCTCTTGTTAAAATCGGGAGCAAAATTTGATAGAGCAGAGCATAATTACTTACTAGGTATCATAGAAGATCATAAAAATAAGAACGAATATGTATCTTATTGCGAAAAGATAGAAAAGACTTTGAGTTTAATTTCATGTTTAGAAGTACTGAAAAAACAAACTGGTGAGAATGCAAAACGAGGAGAGAAATATGTAAAATATGAAAATTGTAATTATAATAACAATCTAGAGCATATTTACGATACTCCAGAGTACGGTATTTCAGGGTATGATAACAGTAATGATTGCATTTCAGAACATGTTTACGAAGAGGTAGATGGATTCCATGTTAATAAAAAGGCATTCAATAGTGATATGAGTCGTAGTGGTAGTGTATCGAATATTGACAGTGACAACACTTGGTCCAGTTGGGATAATGATGAAAGTGAATGTCAGATGCTTTCAAACCCTCAATCAGACAATGAAAAAGGAAGCAGAACTCCTGAAAGTGGTTACAGATCTGGCGATGATGCGAGCCAACAGGAGTCCAAAATTGTAGCTTTGCTAAACCGCCAGCCAAATGCAGGAAAGTCATCGATAGTGCTAAAGCCAGCTAATCCACAAACAAGACCTCAAGCTTCTCCTGCAAAAAGGATGACTGAAAACAAAATATCTAATCCTAGTTTTAACAAAGGGTATGGTTTTTCTTCCAATCTAGCGGCAAACAGCATAAAGGAAAAGATAAAAATGTTTGAAAATAACACATCTTCTAATCCAAGCTCTAAAGTGCTTTCAGGTTCTATAAAAAAAGCCCTGAATAGAAATAACTTTCTTCTTAAAGCTCTACCGCTTAAGTAACTTGTTTCTTTTTCTCTGGATTCTAGCGCATAATACTAGAATCCAGTTTTTTTAAGCCATAGAAACGGGGCTACAAAAAAATCGCTAGCTTAAAAAATCAGATGGCGCCATTAGTTTTTAACATTAGATCGTAAAATAGCTAAGGCTACTATGAGGTTTCTTTGCCTTTTTTTCTGCTTAGTTTAGCAAACAGTTGCCGCTTCTTGGTTTGTACCATATCTTCTGTCTACATTGCTTGCAGCAGCACCTGTTATACCTTTTTCAACTTTTCTACTGATTTCTACATTCTTTAACTCTCTCTTATAAAGATGTGCGATCAGTCCACTTCCTGCCATCAAAAGAGTGATGCCTACTAAACCCAAAGCGGGTCCAACAGCAGGATGTAAGAATGATGCTAATGCTATTAACATTATTCTCCTTATTAACATTATAGAAGAATCAGCAAACATTAAACTAGCAGCAGAAATATTGTTAGTCCTTTTCTCAGATTTTTCGTCAAGGTTGGAATTTTCTTGCTCTTTGTCTATCTCATGTTCTTTGCTCTTCTTGCACTCACAATATAAGGAATTAACGCTTGCTACAAAGTAAAATAAGCTAGAAATTGAAAAGGCTACATCTTCTATTATTCCTTGATCCAATGCTTCGCTAACTATACTAGCTACAATAACTAATATAGTTAAAGCAGCATCAGCGTAGTTAAGGTAATCATCAACAGTGTAAGGAACATCTCTCTTCTCTTTTTCTGCCACTTCGTCATTTTCAAGATCCTTTAATTCCTGTTCCTTTTGAGCTATCTTTCTATTATTGTAAATTAAATATAGCGTACAAATAAGGGATAAAGCTGTGAAAGGTAATATAGCGTGGCTTAGTGCACCACTTATAACACCAAGCAATACCTGATCGCTGCATGTTTTTGCCAGCTCAATAGCCATCAGCAATGCAAATGGGGCCATTGTTGCCAATGACACGTATTGTCTATATAGCTCTCTTTTTTTCAGTGTTAATAGTTCTTGTTCGAGCTTCTCCCTTTTCTTGGTTTCTTCTTCAATTAAAGACCAAAAATCCTGAAAAAAATCCTCCATTTCAGAATCTTTTAGTCTTTTAAAAGACCTAGTACCAGGGTTATTTGTAAAACTAGTCATATAAACCCAACTAACTTATGGACTAGTATATTATACATGATTTCAATTACTTAGTCAATTTTGTTAAAATCTTAATTATTTGTATGTTAATTGTTTCTCAAGGAATTCAGTCAATCTGCTTGATGCCAGCTATGACATAATTATAGCCTGACCACATAGTTATAATGGCTGCAACCCACAGACAAATTGCACCTATGTATTGAGTTATTTCGTAGTCGTCCATTATTAGTGCCACTACAGCAAGCATCTGCAGAAATGTTTTAATTTTTCCAGCTTTGCTTACAGGCAGGCTAACGTTTGTAGCGATCAGAAACTCACGCAAACCCGAAACTAATATCTCCCGACAAACGATGACAACTGATGGTATTATCGTATAATCATTGACCTTATGCTTATAAACCAGCATCATTATTGTTGAAGCCACTATTAACTTATCAGCAATTGGATCAAATAGCCTGCCAAATTTTGATTGGACTTTCCACGCACGTGCTAGGTAACCATCAAAAAAATCTGTAACGCATGCAAATATAAAGATTGATATTGTTATCAAGTTTGCATATTTGTTTTCTATATAAAAACTTAATATTATTGCTGGTACTGCAAGCGCACGAGAGATTGTCAGTAAATTAGGCAAGTTTTTCTTAAACATGCAGTGTAACTTTAGTGCGGTATGGTAAACTTATACAGGAGTAAAGTACAATTCACAAGCTAATAGTTTGCAATTGAATATTTATAAAAATTCCATATGCTTAAAAATTATTAGCTCAAGATATAATAATGAATGACGATTTAGATCATACTACAAAACAAGAAGCACTTAAGTATCACAGTGGGGGCAGTAATCCTGGTAAAATATCTATCTTGCCAACAAAGCCCTTATCTACCCAGTATGACTTGTCACTTGCTTATTCACCTGGAGTTGCAGCTCCATGCCTTGAAATAGCTAAAAACTCTGATCTAGTTTATGATTATACGGCAAAGAGCAACTGCGTTGCTGTTATTTCAAATGGCACTGCAGTGCTTGGACTCGGCAACATCGGGCCTCTTGCTTCAAAACCTGTTATGGAAGGCAAAGCTGTTTTATTCAAGCGTTTTGCTGACATCGATGCAGTTGATATAGAAGTTGGCACAGAAAATGTGGAAGATTTTATCAACGCAGTAAGATATCTTGGACCAAGTTGGGGAGGGATAAATTTAGAGGATATAAGATCTCCCGATTGTTTCATAATAGAAAAACGTCTAAGTGAATTGATGGACATTCCAATATTCCACGATGATCAGCATGGAACTGCAGTTGTTGTTGCAGCTGGCATAGAAAATGCTCTTGATATTGCAGGAAAGAAATTAGAAGATGTTAAGATCATCATGAATGGCGCTGGGGCAGCCGGCATTGCATGTTTGGAAATACTGAGATCCATGGGCGCTAAAAACATAGTGCTGTGTGATAAACAAGGGGTAATATATAGAGACAGAAAAGAGGACATGAATGAGTGGAAGGAAAAGCATGCAACTGACACCAAAGAACGTTCTCTACTTGATACAATAAAAGGTGCTGACGTATTTATTGGACTATCTGCAAAGAATGTGCTAAGCGAAGAGATGCTGAAGAGCATGGGTAAAGATCCGATTATTTTTGCTCTTGCTAACCCTGATCCAGAAGTAAGGCCTGAGTTTGCAAAATCCGTAAGGCCAGATGCAATAATCGCAACTGGTAGATCAGATTACAACAATCAAGTCAATAATGTAATGGGATTCCCCTATATATTTAGGGGAGCACTTGATGTACACGCAACAACAATAAACAATGAAATGAAAATTGCAGCTGCAGATGCAATAGCAAAGCTTGCTCGTGAGCCAGTACCTGACGAGATATCTGCAGCTTATAGTGGGCGTAAAATGAGCTATGGATGTGAATACATAATACCTACTCCATTTGACCCAAGATTGATTTCGACAGTTTCTCCTGCCGTTGCAAAAGCTGCAGTGCATTCAGGTGTTGCCAAAAAAGCAATACAAGATTGGGGTGAATATGAAAATCAATTGAAATCTCGTCTTGCGAGTGCTCTTAGCACGCTGAATTCATTGTCTTCACAATAATTCAGTTGCGCAAAGTAATTTTAGATTTATAATAAAAGTATTGTAATTTAAAGTAAATTAATGGTTATCGCAATTCATGAATTAGAGAAAATCATCAAACAATCATTTCCAGGTGCTGATATAGAGGTTAATGATCTTGTTGGAGATAATGATCATTATCATTTGAAAATAACCTCCAAGTGCTTTCTTGGAAAGACAAGGATAGAGCAGCATAAAATGGTATATAAGGCATTAGAAGGCCAGTCTATACATGCATTGCAGTTAGAAACTAGTGCTTAAAATTAAGGTGAACTTATGAACAATTTTGAACAAATAAAAAAGGATATAACAGAAAATGATGTAGTACTCTATATGAAAGGCACTTCTGACTTTCCTCAATGCGGATTTTCTGGACTCGTCGTGTCAATTCTCAAAAACTTGAATGTAAAGTTTAAATGCATCAACGTGCTAGAAAATGATGAAATACGTCAGTCCATAAAAAAGTTTTCTGATTGGCCAACAATTCCACAGTTATACATAAAGGGAGAGTTTATTGGCGGCTGTGACATCGTTCGCGAGATGTATGAAAAAGGTGAGCTGCAAAGCTTGTTAAAAGAAAAAAAGATTATGGCAGAGTAAGATTGTCAGAAGGGTGTTATCCCAAAATATTTTCCGGTTCTACTAGCCTTTTTTGTGAGTTAAATCACAACATTCATACGATCAGTAGACCTAAAACCATACCTTTTTCCTTTCTCCTGACACTAAAATCCATATACTTAGCCTTGGAGACTTCGAAATAAGATGCGATCTAATATTAGGCAATTATTTTACTACATAAAGCCCAACCTACATTATTTCATTATAGCTTTTATTGCAGTTTTATTTTCAGCTTTAACAATTCTCCTTTTTGGTAGAGGTTTAAGCAGCATAATTGATTCTGGTGCAGAACACGATTTTACTACTAAACTAGTAGTTACAATATTTATAGTTTTAGCTGTTTCTCTTACTGCGTTCATTAGATTGTATTTCATTGGCATTGGCAGCGAAAAAGTTATTGCAAAAATAAGATATGACTTATATAGCAATGTTACCGACTTGCAACCAAGTTTCTTTGAGAACACTGGTGTCCAAGATGTCATCTCAGCACTAATTACTGATACCTCTGTGTTACAATCTATAATAAATAGCAGCCTACTCACCATATTGCGAAATTTTGTAATTTTGATTGGTAGTGTTGCCATGTTGTTGTATACAGATCTGCATCTAACTGCATATGCGGCTGCGATAATACCCATACTACTTATTATCATGACTTCCCTTGGGAAAAAAGTGCGCAATCACGCACGCTTTGCCCAGAGTAAGCTGAGTGAGCTTGCATCATTTAGTGAGGAAAATTTCAGATCCATAGTAACCATTAAGTCGTTTGTATTGGAGGAAAGTGAAAAAATCCGTTTTAAGGAACGTCTAAACTTAGTATCAGAATCATACATAAGATTAATATTCTTGCGCGCTATTTTGGTAACTTTGGTTATCTCGTGTGTGATAGGTTCACTGGTCGTTTTAATCTTTTTTGGTATTAAAGAAGTCTTAAGTAATAATATAACTATTGGGGAGCTATCTTCATTTGTATTTTATTCAGTGCTTGCAGCAGGAGCTGTAAATAATCTGAGCGATAATATCAGTGACTTACAACGGGGTCTTGGGATAGTAGAGCGTTTATTTGAATTTAAGAATATGAAAAGCTCTATAGTAGATGCTGATGATCCTGTAAAAATTTGTAGTGTTCAAAAAGGAATTTCGTTTAACGGCATAACGTTTTTTTATGAATCTCAGCCTGGTAAGCCAGCGTTAAGTAACGTATCATTTTCCATAGAGGCGGGCCAAGCAGTGTCAATTGTTGGACCATCTGGCAGTGGTAAGAGCACCATTTTAAAGCTTCTGCTCCGTTTTTATGATCCAAGTAAAGGCAGCATTACTATCGATGGGCATAATATTAAGTCAATTGCGCTAAGTAGTCTCAGGTCATTATTTGGTTTAGTGCCGCAAGATCATATGATATTTTCTTGTTCAATAATGGAGAATATATTATATGGCAAACCAGATGCCGAATATGAGGAAGTAAGACGAGCAGCCATCAGTGCTTATGCGATGGAATTTATTGACAAGCTACCCGATAAGTTTGACACATTTGTAGGGAAAAGAGGATTAAAACTTTCCGAAGGACAAAAACAACGTATTATAATAGCGAGAGCCATACTCAAAAATCCCCAAGTTTTAGTGCTGGATGAGGCAACCTCTGCCCTTGATTATAAAAGTGAAAACTTCGTACAAAAAGCACTAAGCAAATTAATGCAAAACAGAACAACGGTCATAATCACACACAGGCTATCAACCGCACTAAAAACTGACAAAATTATAGTGATTAATCACGGAGAAGTAGAAGAAGTAGGAACTCATGAATCTCTAATAAGCAAAGATGGACTATATGCGAAGTTGGTAAAGATACAATAGATATGGATATTATATAAGTAAAAAGAAGAACTAAGTTGACTCTTATGCTAGATTTGAAATTAAAATTATTAATTTTTTAATTATTTTAACTTATAATAATTTAATATTATTTTTTAAAGGACTATTATGATTTACACT
>NZ_JAHDJT010000079.1 GCF_023661085.1 Wolbachia pipientis | reverse complement strand
TTCTTGTCATCCAAGTAGCTGACACTGGGATCCAGGATACTACTTTAGTAATAAATATTTAAAGAATTTACCAAATGAGAAAAAAACAAAAGAAACCCCGTGGGCAGCTTACTTCAAAATATATTGGTAGCTAAGCGGTTAACTCGCGACTTCTTCTTTGAGTTGTGCAATTTCAGCTTTAAGAAGACCAGTAGTTTGAGCTATGATATCAATAGAAACTCCTGCTTTAAGTAGATTTTTAGCAACTTCAATTTTTCCTTCTTTTCTGCCTTTTTCAGTGGCATCATCAAGTTTTTGAGCGAGGACAGCCTGCTCATCACGAATACGCTTTATCTCTTGTTCATACGCTATAAACTCCTTTTCTGACCAGTTGAATCTATTTAGCTCCTCATATGCTTTTTTAATTATTACATCACTTCCTATTATTCTTTCCAACTCTTTTTCACTGGTTTCATCTGCATACTTGAAGAAGTAAATCCATTTTTCAACTATATTTTCCAGTTGATCTTCCTTCGTTTTTGGAAATTTTGGCAACTCAATAAATGTGAAATAAAAATCTTTTAAATCGTGTTCATTAGTATCTTCATCTCGAATAGTGTGTTTTGATTTATACTCGGATTTGTCAGAAAATAAGATACAATCCGCAATGGCAATAAAGATAATTTCTTTGAGATCGTCATATTGGTCACCTTTATTAGCCTGTCTTGAATACGCCTTAGCTGCATAGTATTGAGCACGTTTCTCGAAACCTTTAGTTTTAGCGACCTGCATTTCGACGATCACTTGTACTCCATTTTCATCTCTGCAGAGAACATCAACAATGCTTTGCTTTTTGGAGGCAATTTCAGCATCTTGAATAGTACTGAGGAACTCTATCTCTTTTATTTCATCCTTGCCAGTAAAGCCTAAAATATCATTTAAGAAATGAATAAGGATATCCTTATTTTTTTCTGTACCAAAGATACGACGGAACGCTACATCATTTTTTGGGTCGAGAAATTTTGAGAAAGCCACAACTATAGTGCTTAAAAATATTAATAATTATACACAATTCTGTAGAAATATTCAATCTTTTTGTTCGGATGTATTGGCCTACGAACCCAAGCTCCATCTTGAATTGCAATTATATTTAAGAAATTTACTAAATGGAGAAAAAGGCAAAGAAATCCCGAGTGGCGAGTTTTGACTCTATAATACTGTAAATTGGCGCTATAATAATTTACTGACGCTTAGTTCAAGCACGATTTGGCTGAATGTAGAAAAAATGAAAAAGACATGCAGCCGCTATAATTTGATACAATCCGCCAAAAAATACCCTGAGTTTTTTACTGAATTTTGTCATTGAGCCTGCAGATCAAAAACAAGTTTTGAGTCAGAAATACCATTAGTGTTATAATAATGAAATTGTTGGAATTTGTCAAGTAGTTTTTTTTGTTTCTGTGAATTATTTAGCTTACATCTAATAATGCTTGTACAGTTGTACTTGTTTGTATTTAACTGCTATAACATTTAACATACTGCCTTTGCAATTCATGTATTGAAGTTTTTCGATCTCTTATATTCATATAATAAGCCATAGAGCTATATTTGAAGGGATTCTATGTGGACAAAAAACAAAGTCTTTAACCGCAGAGCATTCATATTAGGTGGCATTCAGCTTACCATTTCTACAATTTTTAGTTATAGGCTATATAATTTACAAATACGGAATAGACAAAAATACGAAGCGCTGTCTAACAATAATAGGATACGGATTGCCAATATTGTGCCTAAGCGAGGCAGAATTTTAGATAGAAATGGCGTCGAACTTGCGGTAAACAAAATCGTGTTTAATGAGCAGAAGATTTCTGGTAAAGAAGCTGATTTGCAGGTGTTATCAGAAATTGAATCTGATTTAGCAAGACCTTCGGGGACAAAAATAACTGCTCTTTATAAACGTTATTACCCATTTAGTTCGATGTGTTCTCATGTACTTGGGTATACGAAAAAACAGCAGGAAATAAGCGAGGTAGGAGTAAGCGGCATTGAGTATGCGTATGATCATATATTAAAAGGTGAACCAGGAAAATCTCAGCAGGAAATAAATTCCAAGAAGCGTGTTATAAGAGAATTGTTGAACATACCACAGCAAGACGGGCAAGATGTGCAGCTAACAATTGATATTGATCTGCAGAAGAAAGTTGCAGAGGTATTTCAGGGTCACAAAGGCTCTGCAGTGGTCATTAATGTAAATAGTGGGGAAATTTTAGCGTTATACAATTCACCTTCCTACGATAATAATCTCTTTACCAGCAGACTATCGAATGAGACTTGGGAAAGTCTAAATGCTCCCTCATTACCGCTTGTAAATCGGGCATTATCGTATCAAATTCCACCTGGTTCGATATTTAAAGTAATAGTTGCACTTGCAGGCTTAAAAGATGGAATAATCACACCAGAAGAAAAATTTTCGTGTAGGGGCTATATGACAATAGGAGAACGGAAGTTCCGTTGCCTGAAAAGCAAAGCCCATGGATATGTATCTTTAAACGAGGCAATGGCTCTCTCATGTAACACTTACTTTTATAACATAGGAAAAAAAATAAGTATAGACTCTCTAGTAGAAATGGCCAGAAAATTTGGTATTGGTAGTGGGCCACTAATTCGAACGTTTAAGGAGGAAGCTCCAGGGTTATTGCCTGATAGAGATTGGCGCGCGCGGAAGCTGTATTCACAGTGGTATTTGGGTGACACTATCAACTTGGTTATAGGGCAGGGATATTTGCTTACAACACCACTACAGCTTGCAGTTCTTGCGGCAAGGGTTGCAACAGGAAAAGAAGTGATTCCCCACATTGAGATGAGCAAAACGACACAAGATTTTTCTGAAATCGACGTGAATCATGAGCATCTTGACATAGTTCGAAAAGCTATGTTTGACGTGGTAAATTCTAAGGATGGAACCTATAGAAAAGGGCTTGAGTTTATGCAAATTGCCGGCAAAACCGGTACTCCAGAGATAAACTCCAGGGGCGAAAGCCATAAGTTATTTATTGCTTATGGCCCCTACCATGGCCCACGCTACGCAATCTCTGTGTTCATAGAACACGGCAAAGCTCCACGTCAAGATGTTGCTATAGCGAGTGAGATATTGCGATATGTGCTAGGAAAGAGACCTTTATAAAGGTTAATCTATTTATAAGCTGTTGACAATCGTTTATAGTTTTGCTATTATTCATATTGTATTAATAGTGAGAGAAGAAAAATGTGTAGTTCTAAAGCAACAACAGAACCTGTACCGGGAAGTGGTGATACTGTTTCAATTTTAAAATATTCAATTGCTACTTTATTGTTGTGTGCATCTAGTGTTGTAACTGGGATATATACTTGTCTTATAGTTTCGACAATATTAAGTGCCGCTGCGGTGCCAGTGCTTTTCGCAGCAATTTCTGTTGTTACTGCATTAGTTGCATTGAGTTCAACTGTGTATCTCATCAAATCATTTGTTTCTGCAGTAAACAGTGAGAGGAAAATAGATCTGAGTGAGAAAAAGCCTGATAGTGAATTAGGAGGAAATGAAGAGTGTAAAGTTCCTGGGAAACAGCAACAAGAAAATAACGACAATGCTGCAGAAACGCCGCTAGTAACAAAGGCTCCTGCAACACCTGATATGTTACCTGTTCTGCCTCTGCCAAATGGTGCTGCTTCACCACCACCGCCTCACCTCCGCCGCCTCCACCTTCGGGTTCTCAAAATTCTCAAAGGAAAACTAGTGTCCCCAATGAAAGTGGGCAACAAAAAAATCTTATGGCTGAGTTGGAAAGAAGATTGCAGACACAAGGAAAGGGAAATACTGCAAATCAGGATGTAGCTTCGACCTTTAATAGAGAAGCTCTGCTTGCACAGATAAGAGAGGGTATTAAGTTGAGGCCAGTCGAGCAAAAACCGAAAGAAGGTAAGACGCAACAGCCACCTAATACTGCAAGTCAGTGTATAGCTCAGATCCTTGCGAGGAGGAAGCATATTGAAATTCCAGATGAAAGTAAAAGCGAACGTTCTGATCACAATGATAGTGAAGATTGGACCGATAATGAGGAGGATAAGCAGAAATCTAGCGATAGTCGTGATTCAGATCGGAGTGTAGATGGAAAAGAACCGAGAAAGAAAAAGCTGAAAAAACGCAGCGAGAGGTCTACACCTCAAACCCATCAACCAGACAATAAAAAAAGAAGCGAAAGTCCTGACAGCGGCTGTGCATCTGATGATGATGCAAAATCTGAAACCATATCTTCATCGCGTTCTGAACCAAAGTCAGAAAAGCCACAGGTACCGCCTAAGCCTGCTGATTTACGAACGAGACCTAAAGCTCCTCCTGTAAAAAAAGAGTGTGATGCAGGTCCAGTGAATGGTGAGATAAAAGACCCATCTACTCTTCCTTTTAAGGAGCGTGCTAGAATGTTTTGAAATTAAAGGGAAGGTACTATAACTTCCCTTCTTTTTCAAAGTAAGTTTACCTACGGATCTGATTGTACTAAAATTACTCAGTACAATCAGATTTATTAAATGCGTCTATCTAAATATTACCTACCAACTTTGAAAGAGATCCCGGTTGGTGCTGAAATTGCTTCTCATCAATATATGTTACGTGCGGGCTTAATCAAGCAGACAGCTTCTGGCATTTATTCTTGGTTATCGCTCGGTTTGCGCGTGCTTAGGAATATTGAAGACATCATCAGAGATGAAATGAATAAAGCTGGTGCGATTGAGGTATTAATGCCTTGTGTGCAACCAGCAAGTCTTTGGCGAGAGTCAGGGCGTTATGATGATTACGGCAAAGAGATGCTGCGCATTAAGGATCGACATGAGAGTGATATGCTTTTTGGCCCAACACACGAAGAGATAGCAACTGACCTAATCAGGGGTACAGTAAAGAGTTACAAGGATTTGCCGCTTTGTTTATATCAAATTCAATGGAAGTTTCGTGATGAAATAAGGCCTCGTTACGGTGTTATGAGAGGTAGGGAATTTTTGATGAAGGATACGTATAGCTTCGATATAGACTATGAAAGTGCACTGAGTTCATATAATTTGATGTACAAAACTTACATAAAAATCTTCAAACGCATGGGACTTACTCCAATTGGAGTAAAAGCGGACACAGGGCCAATTGGAGGAAATTTAAGCCATGAATTTCACATATTGGTAAGCACCGGTGAGAGCACTTTATACTACGACAATAAATTTTCTGAGTTACTAGAAAGTGAAGATATTGAAAGTTTGAAGAGTATATACGCAGTTGCAGATGATATGCACGACCTCAAAACTTGCCCTATACCGCAAGAACAGTTGAGCGTTAGTAAAGGTATTGAAATAGGGCACATTTTTTATTTTGGTGATAAATATTCAAAGCCAATGAATGCAAAAGTCACCTCACACGATGGAAAAAATGTCAATATACATATGGGTTCCTATGGCATTGGAGTTTCAAGGCTTGTTGGTGCGATAATAGAAGCTTTTCATGATGATAAAGGGATTATCTGGCCAGAAGCGGTGGCTCCTTTTAGGATTGGTTTAATCAATTTACAAACAAAAACCAGCGAATGCGTGGAGATTGCAGACAAAATATACAAAGCTTTAAAAAGCAATGAAGTGCTTTACGATGATACGGAGGGAAGCGTAGGAGTAAAATTTGCTAGAATGGACCTAATAGGCTTACCGTGGCAAATAATTGTAGGAAAGAAAGCAGCAAGTGAAAATATAGTTGAAATAAAAAATAGGACAACTGGAGAAATTGAGGAAATGCAGATTGAAGAAGCAATAAACCGCTTCAGTGCAGAATGATACGCGGTATCGGTACTGACATAGTATATATACCAAGGATATTGAAAATACTGCAGAAGTACGGGGAAAAATTCCTCAATAAAGTCTACACTGAGCGGGAAATAGAGATAAGCAGAAAGTACAACAGTCAAGAAATACGGGCAAAATATTTTGCTAAACGCTTTGCAGCAAAGGAGGCTTTTGTTAAAGCACTGGGTAGTGGATTCAGCCTGGGCATTACAATGAAAGATATAGAAATATACAGTGATATAAGAGGAAAGCCGCATCTAGCCATTGGCAAGGATTCTATTTCCAAGGACCACATAATTCACCTCTCCCTAAGCGATGATGGGGATTACGCTACTGCATTTGTTATAATCTGCGGCTAGTTTTACAACTATTGTGATTTAAACTGGCTAAAAAAACTACTTGACAACCTTTGCCTTTACCCCTATCATAGTAGTGAAGCTATTTGTTTACTCCCCAACCTGTACAGGTTAAAATGACAAGAGAACTTGTATTTGGCGTACTATTGTTTAATTTTTCGCACTATGTGCACTGCATGTCTTTTTAAAACTTCGGGTTTTTCCCTATACAAGCTGAAACGCGCTTATAAGTCGTTCAAGACATCACCCAACGCCGGATTTTAAAATAGAGAGTGGAATAACTAGCTACCTC
>NZ_JAHDJT010000078.1 GCF_023661085.1 Wolbachia pipientis | reverse complement strand
CCTCACAAAAAGAACTAGAATATTGGTTTATAATAAAGAATCAGTAGATCCTAAAGATTTAAATACTTATGAAGATTTAGCAAATGAAAAGTGGAAAGGAAAAATATTAGTACGTTCTTCTACGAGTCCATACAACCGATCATTGATTGCTTTTATGATTGCAAACGAAGGTTTTGAAAAGGCAAAAGAATGGGTTTGTGGAATTGTGAGCAATATGGCAAGAAAACCAAGTGGTGGCGATACTGACCAAATTTATGCTGTAGCTGCTGGTGAAGGAGATGTTGCAATAGTAAATAGCTATTATTTTGCAAGAATGCTTTCGTCAGGACATGGAAATAAAAGGAATGTTATAGACAAGCTAGGAGTTTTCTTCCCTAATCAAAACGATAATGGTGTAATGGTGAATATTAGTGGTGCAGCGGTAACACAAAACGCAAAAAACAGAAAAAATGCTATAACTTTGCTGGAATTTTTAGTAAGCAAGCAAGCTCAAGAACTATATGCTAAAAAAAATCAGGAATATCCTATTGTTGAAGGCGTCGAAACTTCCGACGTATTAAAATCTTGGGGGAATTATTTACAAAGCAACTTACCTCTCAGCAAACTTGAAGAAAACCTGCTCGAAGCTGTTATGATAGCTGATGAGTGTAAGTGGAAATAATCCGCATATATCCCAGTTCAAGCACTGGGATATATGCTAGTTTATGCCTACTCCCGCGCCTTGCTCTTGGTTTGCTGATTCCCTACTTGTGCAAGCCTTTTGGTTGCAGGGCCAAGAATTTGTTTATTATCTGGTTTCAACTTTTCATTATTGACTTCTTTTGCATTGCTTGCAACTTTTTCTTCAGTTGGTTTTCCTTCACCTCTTTCAGGAGCGCTAGGTTCGCCTTTTTCCTCAGCCCCTTTTCCTTTAACTCCCTTCTCAGAACCTTTCATCTTATCTGCTGCCTGTCTTTCTGCATCTAATATGCCTTTTCCCGCAACACTCAGTATATCATAACCTGCATCTAATGCTTTTTCTGCTCCTTGAATAAGCTTGCCACCTGATATACTGTCAACAACCATAAGACCTATGGCAATTATACCACCAATTGGTCCTCCAAACAGAAAGCCAATTGCAATAACACCAATTCTCTTTGCAATAGTGCCAGCTTTAGATAAGAGTTTCTCTAAACGACCTGGCTTTGCATTCTCTTTGCCGCTTTCTTCATCTTTAGTTCTATTATTCTTCCTATAATTACCATATGCTAAAGCTCCAACAACTGCACCAGCAACAGGACCAATAACTGGAATAGTAAAAGCAGCAATTGTGAGCGCCGTTCTCCACGGCACGTAATCTAGTATTTTGCTTCCTAGGCTAGTTTTCTCATCTTTCTTTGCAGTTTTTGCAACCATTTTCAACCTCACTTACTATTAACATACTGACCATAATAAAACTAGAATACTAATTATCAATTAATACCAGTTTTTGTTTTAATGCAATGCCTATTTAGGTTTAGCTTAAATAATTGTCGTGGAGGAGACTTGTTGAAAAAAGGCAATAAGAAAGTAGAATGAGTTGAATGGCAATTGTACACTAAAGAGAAATTATGAGCAATAGAAGGAATCTGCTAAGCATACAGGATCTCACAATCAACGACGTAGAAAATATAATTAAGCTAGCTGGTCAATACCTGAAAAATGAAGCTGCAAATGGGCATACCTTAGAAAACAAGACAGTAATAAATCTATTTTTTGAAGATTCAACACGTACTCTTGCATCTTTTGAAATAGCAGCAAAAAGTCTTGGAGCAAATGTCATAACTCTGCCGATAAAATCTTCTTCTATTAACAAAGGAGAAAATTTGAAAGATATGGTGAAAACGTTAAATGCAATGAATCCTGACTATATAGTAATCAGGCAAAAAAACAGCGGTATTTTAAATATGCTGGCCGAGCATGTTAGCTGCTCGCTAATTAATGCAGGTGATGGAAGCAGTGAACATCCAACTCAAGCCCTTGCGGACTATTTTGTAATCAGTAGTCATAAGAAGCAAATAAAGGACCTCAAAATTGTAATATGCGGAGATATTTTACACAGCAGAGTTGCAAGATCGAATATAAGATTATTAAAAATGTTTGGAGCAAAAATATGCTTAGTTGCACCACCAACTTTGATTTGCAGATATTTTCCTGAGATAGATTCAGTCCATTATTCGCTAATTGAAGGCATAAAGGATGCCGATGTAATTATGCTTTTGAGGTTGCAAAAAGAGCGCATGAATAATAGTTGTTTTGTTCCTTCAGAGAGAGAATATTTTCATTTATATGGGCTTGATTCACGAAAGTTATCATGCGCAAAATCAAGTGCGATTGTTATGCATCCAGGTCCAATAAACAGAGGGATTGAGATCAGCAGTGATATAGCAGATTGTGTTATTTTACAGCAGGTAGAATTCGGATTGGCAATACGCAAGGCAGTGCTGCATTATTATAGTTCTTGCTAATATCAAAAAAAGTGTGTAGTTCTGTAGCAATTTATACTTAGTTTAGTATAATAACCTCACACACATGAGGGCTGCTGTTTTAATGCAGCAGCCCTTTATGTGTATTAACCCATGTTGAACAAGGTGTGATCGTGATAAGCGTAGTCGCTTGCGCAGTTAAATATTTCTCCTAAACCATTCTCTAGATAAACATTATATTCATTATGTTGATCTGAAAATAGAGTGCTATCTTGCGTTTCTAAACTGACACTTGTGTCTGACAGCAACTCATAGTTTAAGTTATCTATTTTTGTAATACTACTTATTACCTTGCCCTCTTTATTAGATATAGCTAAGTCATAATGATTGCCATCTTTCGTTATCTTGATGGACACCTTATCTTCAGGTAATACTATAAGCTTCTTTGCGTCACTATCATGAATTACGAATTTGCCATCTTTAAAGTAATACTTGTCTTCCGGCAAAGCACCAACCTTATATCCCGATTCGGCCAATTTATGCCAAAACTTTAACACAGATTGCTTTTCTGCTCCCTCAGCTCTGTCATATAAGGCTTTTACATCATTATAATCTATAGTGATATTTGCCTTATGCTTTCCTTCTGAATCTCGATCATAGTTCTTTTCTATTTTCAAGATTGTGTCTTTCAACACTACCTGCTCTTGCTCTTTGTCCTCTACTAAAGCTGACCTTTTTGTTCTTGTTAAACTTTGCGGCTGATCAGACTGCATTTCACCATTGTCGTTTGATGCAGCTTTCTCTTCGGCAGCTCGTGTAATAGCATTAATAGTACTATAACCCATGTGTGGCGCATCGACTTCTGTTTCAGTTTCGCTTACACTTGCCTGTTCTTTTGAACTTTCGGTTTGTTTCCCTTTTGTGTATATTCTCTGATAATCAGTGTAGCCTTTATCAGTATCACCAATATCGCCTCTACCTCGATCAAACATTATTCTTTTACTCCCATCGTCCATATCTTTAATTTCAATTTGAGGAGAAACGGATGCCAGGAAATCGCTATAACTGTAGTTATAATCAGCAGAAAAGAATATTTTGCCTTTGAAGTTATGGAAGTTATTAGATAGCATTCCAATTTCTTCATCGCCATCAAACAATTTCACTTTAGTGAAATATGTTTGACCGTTTATTCTAAGTATTTCACCTTTGGAGTTTTTTTGTATATGATAATCATCCGGATCGTACTTAATAGCAAAAAGCTTACCAGTGTTATATTTATCAAAATTTACAAGGCCTATATTGACATGCTTATGGGAATAATCCCTTTTTTCATATTCATGTGCAAATATTGGGTCAATATATTTGTACTCGTCTGGTATAGCATTACCTCGAGCGTCATACCTATATTCAACACCATCCTTATCAGTTGGCACCAATTTATATCCGCCATCCTTCAGTACTAATTTTAAATGAGTAATACTTTTTGGTAGTTGAAATCTTAAGTTTGCTCCGTGGTCATGAATAAACAGGTCACCTTTCTCACTAATATAAAAACCCATATTTTTGAATTCATGTAAGCGCTCGCCTCCTTGTTTTACAACAGCTTCGTATACATCGTCATCTGTCCTGTCGGTTCCCTTATTGTCCAATAGTTTTCCTTTTTCGACGATTACTCCATTTTCTCTTTGTTCATTAGAATATTGAGCATGCTTTGAATCCTTATGATTCAAAATCTTAGGACCTATGAGGAGCAGAGAATCTAAGTCTTTGTCTTTTTGGATATGTCCAACACTAGGATGCAGCAATTCATTTTCATGTAAATGTGCTTCATTGAAGTATTCATCACGTTCAACCGTTCTGCCATCTATCAGGGAAGCTTTATAATGACCATTTTTTTTGTAACCGCCATATAAGCACCACCATCATATTGAGTATTTAAGTTGTGCAATATGTCCTCAAAAACGAAGGTTTCTTTAGTTTGACCTTCAACTTGAGTAAAGAATCCTGATTCACTCGATAACTCTCCAAGCTTTGTATTTCCATCATATATAGACAGTGCACCCATATCCCCTTTACCGAGAGCTTTTATAGAGAGAATCTTACCTTCTTGTAGATCAATATGGTCACCTCTGACTAAGTTTAGATTGATATTGATCATTTCTTCCAACATCTTTTCCACATCGATGTTCTGAGTTGACTTTAACTGTTTTGAACCAGTGCTTATCATCTCATTAAGCAAGGAATCTTTTAATTCCTCATATTTGGAAGGGATTGAACGATATTTTTCTAAATATTCTTCATAAGAAATCTTTCCTTCACGATATTCTCTTTCTATCTTTGAATATTCCTCTTGCCTCTTCTGGTTCAAACCCTTTAATGTATCATCGTGAGTTTTCTTTAAACCTTCATCATACTTTGATAGCATCCTGAAAGCTTGCATTTTATACTCTAGACTGTTTCGATATTCACCACCTTGTTGATCAGAGTAAGTGAGTTTAGTTTGCCCGTCGGGAGTTTTGATTACTTTCAAGAAATGATATTTCTTTGATATATCAAAATAGTCATTTGTTGCCCTATTAATAGCACGGGCAAAATCATAAAGTGCAACATGTTCTACAGGAGAAAAACTTCCGACGTTTTCTCCATCCATTTTTTCTATATTTGCTTTATAATAGGATACATTTTTAATTTCTCCGCCCACTATTTCTTGACCAGTTGCTATAAACTCTCCTTTTGTGACTTGTAAAGCATTGATGTCCTGCATTGCAACATCTGTGCTATTTTCAGCAAGCCAGCCTTTAAAGGCATCGTTATGCTGTTGTATTTCTTCCAAAAGTTGTTTTGATCTACTGCTATCACCAGCACGTATAGCGCTTAAGTAATCACTTAGCAAGTTTGGATGATTTGTTTGTAAATACATTATTAATACATGACCTGTTTTGTAAACCAGGCTATTTGTTTCACTATTTTCTGAATATTCCAAACTTAAAATTCTACTTAAATCCAAATTTGTAGCTTCAGTTTTATCAATGCTCGATCCTTGGGCATTGAACTTATGGTCTGAGTGGTGTTCAAAGTAATCTGCAATCCCTTCCATTAACACTGTAGGTAAGCGGACACCTCCCGTAGCTAAGTAAGTTAAACCATGTGCAAATTCATGCTGAAGGTTATGAACGCCACCTTGCTGATGGACGTACATCTTAGCAAAAACGCCACTTTCTCCTTTGTAGTAACACATACCACCTTCATCTCCAAGACCAAGATTAAAACCTTTGCTTCCGCCAAGGTGAGTGTAATCAGCTTTATCATCGAACACATAAATTTTGAATGTTTGTTCTGAGCTACCAGGCTCCAACTTAAATGCATTTTTAAAATTAGTAGCTGTTTCTCTTACCTCACTTTCAATTTTAGGAACTTTACTTGCTCTTAAATTATGAGAATAAACCTCTACTTTAATGTTTAAATCATCAATTTTTATAACATGCTTATTGTCGAAATATTTTTCTTCAGTCATGTTTTTATTTACTTGTTGATTGATTGTCATAACTTTAACCTCTAATTTATTAATCCTTCAATATCAAGCATAGGGTGATCTCTCTAAAGAAAGCGTAAATTTCAACATCAGTATAATTTATACTTTAATAAAAAGGTATAAATAATTAATTCAATATGTAAAATCATAGAGTATGGCTGAAGTTCTATGACAGTGTCATTTCAGCACCCTTCTTCCTGTCATTCCAGTGCCCTCTTCTTGTCATCCAAGTAGCTGACACTGGGATCCGATTTTCCATAAAACGGTGCATTTTTACATAACTTTCATATTCACTAACCTAATAAAATTCTTAGATTCCAGCGTCACGCGCTGGAATGACAAAGTTATGGGTATCATCCAAGTAGCCCCTCCTTCTGTCACCTGAGTAGCTGACACTGTGATCTAGGATACTACTTTAGCAATAAATATTTGAGAAATTTACTAAGCGAGAAAAAAGGCAAAAGAAGCCCCGGCCATTATCTATTTTCAGTATTGGCGTTTTTATGTCTTAAACGCTGCAATTTAGCTGCTTTT
>NZ_JAHDJT010000077.1 GCF_023661085.1 Wolbachia pipientis | reverse complement strand
TCTTTCTTGCCTTCCCTACTAATACTATTAATTTGAGATAAAGTTTTAATTATATAGGAGATTTCTATGTCAGAAAATGATGAAAATTTAACCACAGAAGAAGAAACTTCTTTAGAAACTACAGTAGAAGAAACTAGTGAAGAAGAAATTTCTTCAGGGACTACAGAAGAAGAAACCTCTTCAGAGACTACAGTAGAAGAAATCAGTGAAGCGAGAACTTCTTTAGGCACTGTAGTAGATAACAGCGGTGGAAGAAAACTTCCTGAAAAAATTACTACAGTAAGCGCAGGGAAACCACATGTAAAGTTTACAGTAGACGAAGGGAATTTTCCTATGAAACCTTCAGTAGATTGGGGAAGTAAAATGAAACTTTTAGATGAGTATCCATGTTTCAACCATCATCATAACTTACACTTTAAGCATTGTCATGATCCATATTACAATGGTCATCATACTTCATGTTGTCATGCCTATGATTCTGGCAATACAGTGGTAATACCTTATGGTTGGAAAGGTGGACTACCTATGGTAAAAGTTGGAGGGCATACAGAATTTTTTGATTTAAATAAGCCCGTGCTAATATCTGATCTAGGTTGCAATATTTGCGATTGTTATTAACTGCAAAAAAGCTGTTCAATTCCTATAAATTGGCTGGTGAAAATAGAGGGGGAGCATTTTAAGCATACCGGTTTTATATTTTGTAAGTTGCATTTAACTCCTGTGCCGTTGTCTGAAAAAACACGGCATTGGTAAGTTCTTTTCTCTTGGTAATTTCTGTATAAGCTGCACAAGATAAGCCTTCAACTAACCTCATTTATTTACTATACTGCTATAGTTTTATAGCTTTTTGATTGATGAATATTTTTAAGCGGATCTCCTCGCTAATCCTTAGCAAATTAAATGAGTTGGAGCAAAGGGATATCATAAATACGAGTGCGGAAAATTTTATCGTAGAACCTCCAAGTAATAGAGCACATGGAGATATTTATACAAATATTGCCATGGTGCTTGCAAAGCATGGTAATAAGAATCCAGTTGAGATTGCAGGGATATTGGCAAGAGAATTTGAACTGTTTGATGAAATTGAGAAAGTGGAAGTTGCGGGCCCTGGTTTTATCAATATGCACTTGAAAATAGAAGTATGGCATGGGATTCTCAAACAAATAAATGAGCTAAAAACAGAATTCGGTACTTTAAATATTGGAAACAATCAGGCCATCAATGTTGAATTTGTATCTGCAAATCCAACTGGTCCACTGCATATTGGTCATGCAAGAGGGGCAGTGTTTGGTGACATTTTAGCAAATTTACTGAAAAAAGTTGGTTATAAAGTCACCAAGGAATACTACATTAATGATGCTGGAGCGCAGGTAGATACGCTAGTTCGGTCAGTATATTTGCGATATAGGGAAGCTCTGGGAGAGAAGATCAATATCGAGAAAGGTTTGTATCCTAGTGAATATTTAAAACCAATAGGGGAGGGACTGGCTAAAAAATATGGCTCAAAGCTTTTAAATAGTCAAGATAATCAAGTAATCAGAGAGTATACTTTGAGTTCTATTTTAGAACTTATAAAGGAAGACATGGGCTTGCTTGGAGTAAGTCACGATGTTTTTACTTCAGAATATGAACTACAAAAAAGTGGCAAAATCGAAGAGAGCATAAAGATGTTGTCTGACAAGGGTTTAGTGTATGAAGGATACTTAGAAAAACCAAAAGGCAAAGAGAGCGAAAATTGGACTTCCAGAAAAGAGATGTTATTTCGCTCTACAGAGTTTGGCGATGATGTTGACCGCGCACTGAAAAAAGAGGACGGTAGTTGGACTTATTTTGCCTCGGACATTGCTTACCATTTCGATAAGATATCACGTGGCTTTAACAATATGATCGTAGAGCTCGGTAGTGATCATGGCGGTTATGTCAAAAGGCTCAAAGCAGTTGTCTCTGCGCTGAGCGATAATAAGGCGAAAATAGAGGTAAAACTGCACAACATTGTGAATTTTTTCGAGGATGGAAAACCAGTTAAGATGTCCAAAAGATCAGGAAATTTCCTCACAGCAAGGGATGTAGTGGAAGAAGTTGGCAGGGATATCACTCGTTTTATAATGCTAACACGCAGGAATGATACGGTCTTAGATTTTGATTTTGCCAAGGTTAAAGAGCAGTCAAAAGATAATCCTATTTTTTACGTGCAATACGCGCACGCTCGCGCTCATTCATTGATGCGTAACGCTCCAAAAGAACTCCCAAGTGCAGACCCTTCACTTTTAAAGACAGATGGAGAGTTATTCCTCATAAAAACCTTGGCAAAGTGGCCAGATGTGGTGGAAATAGCGGCAAGGCTTTATGAGCCGCACAGAATCACTTTCTACTTACTTGAAGTTGCAGAAGCGTTCCACGCTCTGTGGGGATATGGCAAAAACGATTCAAACATGCGGTTTATACTGGAAGACAACTTAGACCTCACCGCTGCAAGAATATTTCTCATTCAAGCCTTAGCACACGTCATTGCTTCTGGACTTTCTGTCTTTAATATCACACCTTTGGAAGAAATGAGTTGATTTTTTTTTGCTATAATATGTGATAATTAAAAATATTATTTAAAGTCAGAGGTCAAGCTATGAAAGATGAACAGTGGTGGAAAATATTAAGCGCAGTTAACGAGGAAGAAGATTTAAGTAAGGATAATGCAATTGAAAAAATAAAAGAGGAATTAAAAGCAGAAGACAAAGATTGGTATACAAAGTGGGAAGAAGCTAGTTTTGATGTAAATTACCTGTTTGAGGTTGAAAGTAATGTGTTCATTCAATGTGAAAATGGTTCTTTCATTCGATTTGAAGATTTTGAAGATGAGGATTTCGAAGATAATGCATTCACTCAACCTAAAGATAATGGTCTCACATTATTATACTTAGCCGTCTACAATAATCTAGGAAATACAATAAATGCTCTGTTGAAAGTAGAGGGAATCGATATCAACATAGTAGATAAATATGGATGTACTCTCTTACATGTGGCTTCTTTACGCGGTAATATAGGGGTAGTAAATTTTCTAATAGAAAAGGGGGCAACTGTTGATGTAAAAGATAGCTTTAGCAGGACTCCTTTACACTCGGCAGCTGAAGGAGGCTGTAAAAAGGTGGTAGATTTTCTAATAGAAAGAGGAGCTGATGTTAATGCAGTAGATACAAGTGGACAGACCCCCTTACATTCTGCAGCCGAAAGAAACTGTAAAAAGGTGGTAGATTTTTTAATAGCAAAAGGAGCTGATGTTAATGCAGTAGACACAGATGGAAGCATCCCTTTATATGGTGCTGCGTTCTATGGCCACACAAATATAGTAAACACTCTAATAGAGGAAGGGGCAAACATTAATATAGCGGATAAAGGTGGGTGGACTCCTTTACATTTAGCGGCTGAAGGAGGCTGTAAGAAAACGGTAGATGCTCTAATAGCAAGAGGGGGCTGATGTTGGCACGGTGGACAAAGATGGAAGCACCCCTTTACATATTGCTGCTTTAGCATGGTTTCATAAAAGGGTCTTAAGTACTTTGATAGAGAATGGGGTAAATCCTTTATTAAAAAATAAAGATGGTGAAACTCCAAGAGATTTAGCTCAAGATAGCAGTGTGAAGAAATTTCTGGAGAAGGCAGAAGAAAAACAACTGAAACACCAAGCATTTACATAAAAATATTGTTCCAGTGGTGTAGCCGCAGTGTTAGGTGCTGCAATAGCAGTGGCACTTTTCGCAACCGAGACGGTTGCAGTTGAGTTGGTGCCTATATTGATAGCAGTCGTTGTAGTTACGGTGGGAGCACTAGCCGTTGGTGGTGTTACATATATGCTATCAGAGCCTAGTGTTGAACAAGTTGCTGGAAATGAGCAGAAAGTATAGCATCAGATCTATAAAACGCATTGAAAACCCACCTATGCATTAAGCCGCAGCCCTATAATGTCTACTGTTGATGATTATTTCACCTATTGTAACTGCTGCTAAAATAAAGCAGTAATACACCTGTGTTAATAAAGAAATGGGTGATATAGAGGCTATGCTACCCGCTAGCAGTAGCTGAGAACCATAAGGCAAGATGCCTTTTGTGGCACAAGCAAAAACATCTAATAAGTATGCACTGCGGTGTGGCGCAATATTGTGTTTTTGTGCAAGCCTTTTTGCAATGCCACCACTTAATAAAATAGCAATGGTATTATTGGCAACTAAGACAGTGAACATAGATGCTATTCCTGCTATCACAAATTCAGTTTTAGTCTTTGTAATATCACTTTTATCGATGAGTTTATGTAATGCTTTTTGACCTTGTTTGTACATTATATGGCTTAGTCCACCAATAAATAGAGCAAAGATCACTATTTCATTTACTTCCTTAAAACCATTATATACGTTATGAGGAAATTGAATGACAGCATAGTCAAAAAAGACTATTCCTAGCACACCAGCAATAATTATGTTTACAGTTATTGTTACTAAAGTGGAAACTTCAAGCAGACCCATGATTATTAGAGAAATGTAAGGGATAACTTTTATTATCGATAAATAATCTAAGTTTGATATAGTAACAATTTTTGTACTATCTGCAGTTATTGCCAGATAGACAAGCGTTATAATGCTGGCAACAAGTGCTACTTTAGAGTTCACTTTAAGTTTATCCTTTATTGCAGCTCCTTGTGAAGAAACAGAGGCAATAGTGGTGTCGGATATCATTGAGAGGTTATCACCAAATACGGCACCCCCAACCACAGTTGCAGTTCCTATTTCAAGACCAAAAGCTCCACTTTTTGCCAGGTTAACGGCAATTGGTACCATTAGCGCAACAACTCCCATAGACGTACCGATTGCAGTTGAAATAAAAGCAGAAGCCAAGAATATTCCAGGCAACAGTAACCTTGTTGGAAGGAAATTGAGAATTAAATTAGCAACAGTGTCTGCGCTACCAATTGATTGAGTAACAGAAGAAAATGCTCCAGAAAATAGAAAAATTAAGCACATAGTAAGGGTGTTTTTGTCGCCCATGCCCTCGATAACAGTATCGATGTTATGCTGAATTTTATTTGTACCGCGTGAAACAGCAAAAAATAGTGCTGGTAGTAAGCAAATTACCGGTGAAACCTGACGAAGTGGATTATCAGTTCCGATGAAAGAGAAATAAGTGCCACTTCCAAGATATAGGATTAAAAAAATAAACAGAGGAACAAAAGCTGTCATTTCACCATATTTAAAAACTTAGGATAGCTAATTAAGTTGCTTTAATCAAGCACTAATCCCTGGTTCCACTAATTCTATAAGAAGTTAACAGCGGAGTTTTAAACTTTATGTTTAATCTACTTAACTAAATAGCACGTACAGTCTATTGCTTGACAATATAGGATTGCCAGGTTCCAGCGTTACTCATTTAAGTGACATTCCGAAAAGTGATTTTGCGAGGCACGTTTTGTGCTATACTTTTTTATGTTATGCAAATAGCTATTCAAATAAAATAATGGAAAATATAAAAACCATACCAGTAGAAGATAACAACGTTAGGCTGGATAGGTACATAAGAAGAATTTTTCCTAATTTAAAACAATCTGTAATTGAGAAATCTTTAAGAAGAGAGTTGATCAAAGTTGATGGCTGCAAAGCAAAGTCCAGCGATAGAGTGAACTCTGGGCAAACTATAACGATAAAACACTTAGATTATATTAAAAATACCAATTCCGAACGCAAATATAACGAAGAGTTAGTGAATCTACTGAAAGACAACATATTGTATGAAGATGAATATATACTAGCTATAAATAAACCTGCAGGAGTAATCGTTCAAGGTGGTGTAAAAGTAAAAATCAGCATTAGCGATTTGCTTGACCAAATCAGAGAGGGAGAAACATTTAAGATTGTCCATAGACTGGATAGGGATACAAGCGGAGCGATAATATTTGCACGCAATGCCAATGTTGCCAAATACCTTATGGAAGAATTCAAAGCACGTAGAGTAAAAAAAACTTATTTAGCATTAACTTCCGGCATACCGAGCAAGAATAGAGGAATAATAGATTATCCATTGGCAAAAAAATATATTTCAGGTCAAGAAAAAGTGGTCATTGATGAAAATTCATCTCAGAATGCCACTACACGTTTTTCGATCATGGCAAGGCTAGAGCACAATGTTGCTTATTTAGAATTGCAACCAATTACCGGCAGAACTCATCAATTAAGGGCGCATTTAGCTCATATAAACTGTCCTATCCTTGGTGATGGTAAATATGGTGGCAGAAAGGCTTTCATTGACGGTATAGCAAATAAAATCCATCTTCATTCGTGTTCTTTATCTTTAAAACTGCCAAATGGCAAAAAAACCACTATCACCGCCCTTCCCCCTGAGCACTTTAAAAATTCCCTTGAAGCATTACACCCTCCCTTTGAGTGGTAAACGTTACCTAAAAAAAAGCAAAAGAAGCCCTGGTCGGCATTTATTTTCAGTATTGGCGTTTTTATGCTTTACACGCTGAATTTAGCTGCTTTTAAGCGCAACTAGTCTAAGCTATAATATTTAAGAAATTTACCAGATAGAGAAAAAAGACAATAAAACTCCGAGGTAGCTAGTTATTCCACTCTCTATTTTA
>NZ_JAHDJT010000076.1 GCF_023661085.1 Wolbachia pipientis | reverse complement strand
TTTTAACCTGTACAGATTGGGAAGTTAAACAAATAGCTTCAATACTATAATAATGAGACTGGCAAAGGTTGTCAAGTAGTTTTTTACAGTTAACGGTTGATAGATTTGTAAATATCAGTATATAACTCATCAACGCTTGGTTCTTTGCTATTTTTGGCAAAATCTTCTGATTTTTTCACTAAATCGCGCACTTCTTTATCCATTACTTTGCATTCTTCCTCTGAAGCAATCTTATTATCTACCATGTACTTCCTCAAAGTGCTTATAGGATCGTGGTTTTGCTTCATATCTTCAACTTCTTCTTTTGAACGATAAGTTGCAGGATCTGACATCGAATGACCGCGATATCGATATGTCTTCATTTCAAGCAGAATAGGCCCTTTTCCGCTACGCACGTACTTGGCTGCTTCACTTGTCGCTTCATAAACAGAGAAGAAATCCATTCCATCAACTTGCTTTCCAGGAATGCCAAAACCCTCTCCTCTCCTATATAACTCAGTTACTAAAGTTGATCTTTCTACAGAAGTGCCCATGGCATATCCGTTATTCTCTATAATATAAACCACAGGTAACTTCCATAAAGCTGCCATATTGAATGATTCATATGTTTGCCCTTGGTTTGTAGCGCCGTCGCCAAAATACGTGAATACCACGTTGTCTTTTTTCTTATATTTATTAGCAAATGCTATCCCTGTGCCAATTGGAACCTGTGCACTCACTATTCCATGTCCACCAAAGAATTTTTTTTCAATATCAAAGATATGCATCGAACCACCTTTACCTTTTGAGCATCCCGTTTCTTTACCAGCCAGTTCTGCCATCACAACGTTTGGATCAGAGCCACATGCCAGCATTAAACCATGGTCTCTATAACTTGTGATAAAAGCATCACCGGACTTTGACGCAGCTTGCGTTCCAACTGCAACTGCCTCTTGTCCTATCGATAGGTGACAAAATCCGCCTATTAAGCCCATTCCATACAATTGTCCTGCTTTTTCCTCAAATCTGCGTATGAGTAGCATTTTCCTGTAGAATCCAACCACCTGTTCTTTAGTGAAATTTTCCGCTTTCATATCGATTTCTTTTTCGTTAAACTCAGACAATATCAGAAATTTCAACGTTTTGTAATGGATTATTACCACTGGCTCGAAGCTTTTCACGTTATCTCTGTCATCATGTGGATGGCAGGTATGCTCTATTTACCGAGGCTTTATGTCTATCATGCAACTGTAAAGCCAGGATCGGAAAGCGATAGCTTACTTAAAATAATGGAGAAAAGACTTTTAAGGTTTATCGTAAACCCTGCAATGCTCTTTTCGCTTGGTTTTGGCATCGCATTAATGGTTATGAGAGAGGCATACCGCGAAGGGTGGTTTCACATCAAAGCACTAGCATTATTCTTTATGTTTGTTGTTCACGGACTACTTGCAAAGCACAGGAAAAACTTTGCAATGGGCTTAAATAGGAAAAATCACGTTTATTTCCGTATTTTAAATGAAGTTGTTACAGTATTGATAATAATTATAATTATTGCGGTTATCGTAAAACCGCTTCGCTAGTCTCATCAATAAGTGCTTAAAAGCGTGTTGTCGTTCATAAAATAGTAGCCCTATTGATATTTTTCAATATTTGTGGTAAAATATAGTAGTTTAAGGTTTAGAATAAAAGTTTATGACTGAAGCTCAAGGTCCAAATATTGCAGAGTGGCAAGCTCAACAACAACACCAAGAACACCAAGGAGAAAAGAGTGGCTTTGGTCTTGGTCATAGTGACTCTGTTGCAACAATTGTAGATGGAATGAAATGGTTGTTCAACTTTCATGAAGGAGCAATTCCTGCTTACTGTAACGTATTTGAAGGTTTGGTAAATGGTAGTAGCTTAGTAACGTTGTTTGGTAAATCAGGTAATATGTTTGGCATAAAATTTCTCGAAAGCCTTGCAGAACATTTTTCAGGTGGTGGAGGTAGGGAAGATATGCCATCGGAAGGGATGGATATGGGTCACGGTGATGGGGGACCTCATCCGGACGATTATCCCCATGCCAGCAACGAAATGGCTCACAACGCTGAAGGTTTACACGACATGCATGATGCAGGTGATTACCATGGTCAGTCTTTTTCGCCCGGTCCTTTACCATCTGTTGGCGATGACCATGGACATGAGCTTGGTGGTTAAGTCCAGAAACTGCTAAATGAGAATAGGTTTAGCTCGTTTGATTAACATGAGTGTGTTTTAGTGAAAAAGGTTTCAGTTTTAGGATCAACAGGAAGTATCGGAAAAAAGACTGTAGACTTACTACTGAAGAAAAAAGAAGAATACCAGGTAGAAGTACTCAGTGCCCATTCGAATTTCGCTCTACTGGCGTATCAAGCAAAACTGCTAAATGCAAAATACGTTGCCATCTCCGATGAAAGGTTTTATAAAGATTTAAAAGAAAGTCTACTTAATACAAACATCAAAATAGAAGCTGGTACTGAAGGTTTAGCGAATGTTGCTTCTTTGCCCGTTGAGCTCTCAGTTATTGCAATAGTTGGCATTGCAGGTCTTGAACCAGTCATGCAGGTTATAGGGAGTGGTACCAAAATCATTGCACTAGCAAACAAAGAAAGTATTGTTTGTGGTGGAAAATTACTACTTAAGAAAGCTAAAGAAAAGAATGTACAGATAATTCCTGTTGACTCTGAACACAACGCAATTTTTCAAGTTTTGCAAAGTGATGATAGATGCGTAGAAAAGATTATACTCACTGCTTCTGGTGGACCATTTCTAAATTGTAGCCTTGGGCAATTAAGAAATGTTGTGGCAAACCAAGCACTAAGTCACCCTACTTGGAATATGGGAAAGAAAATCTCGGTTGATAGTGCAACAATGATGAATAAAGCGCTAGAGGTAATAGAAGCACATAATTTGTTTGACATTAACCCAAATAGAATTGAGGCAGTAGTACACCCTGAATCGATAATACATGGAGTTGTAGTTTACAAGGATGGTTTTAACTTTGCTGTGCTTGCAGAAACTGATATGTCAATTCCCATCTCATATGCTCTGTCTTGGCCAGAAAGGTCAGCTTTAAATCATAAATTGGATTTAATAAAGCAAAAAAAATTGACCTTTCAAGAGCCAGACTACGAGCGCTTTCCTGCACTAAAGCTCAGTATGGAAGTGTTAAGTTCTTCTTCCCCACATACAAATAGTATTGTGCTCAATGCTGCAAATGAGATAGCAGTTAATGGATTTTTGAAGTCACGAATCGGCTTTTTGGAGGTAGTAAAGGTGGTGAAGTCAACGGTAGAAAGTTTTGATGGTTACGCTGATGTCAACTCGCTACCTGACATAATAAATATCGATTTTGAAAGCCGTGTTATTGCCAACGAGGCTATTGAGAGCAAAGTTCTTGTGCATAGCGGAATTTAATGATCCAGAATATACTCTTTCGTTAAGGGGGATTGAGCATCTTCAAATATTTCTTGAACACTTCCGGATTCAACAATCTTGCCGTTACAAAAGAAAATTACGCTATCAGACAGCTTTTTAGCTTGTTTCATCGAGTGAGTTACCATAATTATAGTAAATCTTAATTTTAGTTCTTGTATAAGATTTTCGATTGCATTGGTTGCCATTGGATCAAGAGCAGAGCATGGTTCATCCATTAACAAAATAGTTGGCTTCACTGCAATTGCACGGGCAATGCACAATCTCTGTTGTTGGCCACCAGATAAATCCAATGCGCTGTCCTGCAATCTATCTTTCAACTCTTCCCATAAACCTACCTTAGTTAAACTATTTTCCACCATTTCATCTAATTTTTGCCTATTCTTCACCATGCCATGTAATTTTGGTCCATAAGCAACGTTATCATATATTGACTTTGGAAAGGGGTTTGGCTTTTGAAATACCATGCCAACTTTTGCTCTAAGTAGCACAACATCCATATCACGTGAATATATATTACCTAGCCCGTTGATAACCAACTCACCAACAGCTTTGCACCCTGGTACATAATCATTCATGCGATTAAAACAGCGCAAAAAGGTTGATTTACCACACCCAGATGGCCCGATAAAAGTAGTAACTTTTCTTTTATAAATATCCAAATTTATATCGAATAGAACTTGCTTAGAGCCATACCAGAGATTTAAATTTTTGACAGAGGCACGTGTATCATTCATATCACATCCTGCATTGAATAGAGTCCTGGTGTTCCTCTTTCATTTTCATATAGCCATATTGCTGCTTGAATAGCCCCTTTAGCAAACGCTGTGCGATCAATTGCTTTGTGATTTAATTCTACCCGTTCATCGGAATTGATAAACATTACACTGTGATCTCCTATCACCCCACCTCCACGAGATACTGCAAATCCTATTTTTCCTTTTTCTCTTATTTTTAAATAACTATGAAAATACTGACTGAGTTGAAAATCTCTTTCTGAAGCACTAGCAATTGCTTTACCAAGTTCTATAGCTGTTCCAGATGGCGAATCTTTTTTTAAGTGATGGTGCATTTCCCAAATTTCAGCGTCGTATTCGTTACCTAAAAGTCCAGCAGCTTTTTTTACCAATTTCAACAATACATTAACTCCAACGCTCATATTTGCCGACCATAATATCGGAACCTCAGCAGCATACTTTTTTAAATCGATCTTTTCTATTCCAGTTGTACCACTAACCAGCGGTGTTTTAAACTTTACAGCCGCTTTAAGGCAGTCTAACATACATTCTTTAGTTGTAAAATCTATTACAACGTCAGATGACTCAAATATGTTACTAATAGAACTTGTAACTTTGATTCCTAAATTGAAGCTGTGGCCTATAATTGGCCCTATATCTAAGCCTACGTATTTACTATCTGCACGGGCAACAGCACCTGCTATCTCTACTTTGGTATTTGTGGTCAATTCACTAAGTATTTTTTTGCCCATTCTGCCTAAGCAGCCTATTACTCCAACTCTAATTTTCATAAAGCTTTTTATGTTATATTAGGCTTTTTTTGAGACTTTGTCATCCTTGTAAGCATAGCTTAGACCTCCCTACAATTCAAAATGAATATATATCTTATTGAGCTACATACCAAGTTGCTTTGCCCTTTTCATGTTGAGTAATTTGATTACTCTTTGCAAGATTAGATACATGCTTCTTTAGGCACTTCGGTTTGCTTTAGTAATATTTTCTAAATCCTTACATGACACCACTTTAGCTTCAATATTTGTACATTAGCCATGCCTCTAAACGGATACACTAAGTAAGTATGTATGAAGCATGCTTATGCTTATATTTCTGTAGAGCAAAAAATTTTAGTGGGACAAGCGACCAGGATCAAATTGGCGACCCACAAACTGACGCTCTACCAACTGAGCTACGCTTGCAAAGTACAAAATTTCTGATACATCAACACAGGGAGTGTAAAATTTCTAGCATGCCAGCATAAAAAGTCAATTGACTATTTAAGTAGATTCTTTTACTTCAAACTGTATTATAGTTTTAATTATATGTAAAATTGTGGGGTTTCTAATAAATTCAGCATACGCGTTTATCGGTGGTGTGATACTTAACTTTATGCCTTGTATTTTTCCTGTTCTTTCTCTAAAAGCAGCAGCAATAATCAATGGCCCTAGCAACTCATTTAAATTGAAATTAAATGGCATAGCCTACACTCTTGGAGTACTGACTAGCATGTTGATATTGTCCTTAACGCTACTAACGTGACGTAACATAGGTTATGCAATGGACTGGGGTTTTCATACACAATCTCCTGTTTTTATACTAATATTACTGTATGTAATGTTTGCAATAGGCTTATGTTTCTTTGGCTTGGTTGACATTACTCTCATCTTTTCTCGTTCAGATAAAGCTAATAGCAGTTTTTCGGTGGAATGTTTTTAACGCTGGTTATAGTTCCCTGCATCACACCTTTTATGGCACCTACCATAGGTTTTGCTCTTACTCAGTCATCAATACTTATCTCTATTAGCATTTTCTTATTTCTTGGCTTAGGCATTACACTTCCATACTTCGTTGTATCATTTTTTCCTAACACACTTAAATTTTTACCAAAACCTAATGAGTGGACGGCAGCATTGAAGCATTTTCCACTCTTCTCTGCATCTTTATCCATTATTTGGCTGTTTTGGATGTTGACCAAAGAGTCAAACACAGTACCTATACTAACTGGGCTTTTAAGCTTTGCATTTAGCATACGGATATGGATTTTTAACAACAGTATAAAGTCACCTATTAGACCTATTATTTCTACACTGTTTTTCCGTTTAATCTATTACCGTTCATCTTACTCAAGGCAGCGCAAAAAGTCATCTTTCAGAGAAATTCACAAACCTAGAAAATAAATTTCTCTCAAATGATGAAATGCTTTTATTCATGTTTTTACTATTGCGGTAATTATATTGGACTTTTTACATAGTTCTGAAACTAATACCAGTTCTCACTACACAAAAAGCGGACAGACAACAGTAAAGAAAAGCTATTCAATAGAAACAAAAAAACTACTTGACAACCTTCGCCAGTCCCATTATCATGGTATTAAGGGTATTTTTGACTCAAAACTTGTTTTTGATCTGCAGGCTCAATGACAAAATTCAGTAAAAAACTCAGGGTATTTTTTGGTGGATTGTATCAAATTATAGCGGCTGCATGTCTTTTTCATTT
>NZ_JAHDJT010000075.1 GCF_023661085.1 Wolbachia pipientis | reverse complement strand
ATCTGGTAAATTTCTTAATGTTTATAGCTAGTTGCAATCTATGAATGAACATTTGTTTTTACAACAAGTGGTGTCACCCCAGCGCGTGACGCTAAAATTCTGGAATTTTATCAAGTAGGTAAGCATAAAAGTTATGTTAAATGCATCATTTTATGGAAAACTGGATCCCAGTGTCGGAGCACTAGAATGACAGGAGGAGGGATACTTGGATGATAAAAAAGACTACTTGGTGTATTTTCGTATCAGAAAACACTCGCTAAGGTACTTTTTGGCTGCTTAACCGCTACATCCTTGACAACCGAAGTCTAAAACTTTATCACCAGGTTTAACAAATAAGTGGCCTAGCACTATCAATTTTATAGGTTTATCCTCGTTATGTGCTACCACCCAAGTTCCATCGCTCTCATGATCAACAATTTCTACTGGTATAAATACTACATAACCATCGTCATCAATAATCTTTATCCCAGGAGAACCCTCATCACTTAAGCTCAGAGCTGAAGAAGGAATTTTATATGCAAACCTTTTGCCTGAAGACAGTTCTACGCTAGCAGTTAATCCTTGCAAGGATATCATTTCATTATTAGTTATCTTTACTTCGACTCTGTAGGATCCGGTTTTAGGCTCAGCAATTTTACTGATGAAACTCACTTTACCCTCTAGTTTCCTTCCATCTAGCAAATTAACTTGAGCTGTGCTACCTAGCTCTATTTTATTTATTTCATTTTCTGAAACGTATAACACTACAAGAATTTGATCAAAATTAACTATGTCAGCTATTTTGTGCCCAGCGTTAATAAAATCTCCTTCATTTGTATTGATCTTATCTATATAACCATCAATAGGGGACTTAACTGCAGCATTTTCTAAATCCAACACTAGTCTCTTTAGGTCAGCCTTTGCACTCTGCAACGCAGTAAAAGCAGCTTCTACCTGCATCTGAGCTCTGTAGCCTTTTCTACTCAGCTTGACAGAAGAATTATATTCAATCTCGCGCTGCTTTAAAAGCGCCTTGGCTTGTTCAACTTGCTCAGTTCTGCCGTAATCTTCTATCTGCAAAACTACATCATCTTTTTTTACCTTTTCACCATCGGATAAATAAATGGCGGTAACTTTATCACTTACTTTTGAGATAAGGCTGGCTCTATGTGAGGGATTCACTGTACCAGAAAAATTTAAATATATAGTGCGATTTTGTGGCTCACATTCCTGAACCTTTACTGAAAAGCTACTCAGTGCACTATCATTATGAGCAGCTCGATCTTTCTTAAAAAACACACTGTTGACAAAAAACAGCAAAGTAAGAGCAATACTAGAAATGACAATTACTTTATTCCTCATCTTTAAGCAATAAAATTTGTTGACCAGTTTTTTTAAAAACGACCGCATAAATAAAACTTTCAAATAGGAATATAAGTATAATATATGCATATTATACTCATTGTCACTTCATAAGTAGCCCTGTAAACGAAAAGTAAATTGCATTCATTTCGAAACCAGCAGGGTTTCAGTAATATCGCCTTACATAAAGGTTTTTATTCAATTGAGAACAGTAGAAACTTACAAAAATTAACTATAAATTTAGCCTGGTAAGTTAATATCAGTACTGCTAATAAACCACCAACCCATAAAACAACAAACCACAGCCATTGTTTAACCTGAGGGTGACGCTTTAACCACGAAATTATTAGCTTATTAATATGTGTGTTCATTACTTGATTTCCCACGAAAAACATAATAGGAATACCCAGTGTAAGTTAAAATAAGCGGTAAAAGTGGTACCGTAACAACCAACATCAAAGATAAACTTGACCCAGAAGCAGCCGCATCAAGAATAGTATAGTGAAAGGGTATAATCCATGGATAGATACTAATTCCTAAGCCTAAATACCCCATAAAAAAAATAGCAATACTGAGAAAAAATGGACGGTACTCCCGTTTAGCATCCTGGAGATCAAGCCATAATATGAAAAATAGCAAAGATGTTAGAAGTGGAACAAAAAATAAATAATAAAGATTCGGTACACTAAACCAAAAGTTCTTAATACCCTCATTTAAAAATGGGATCACTATACTAACTAGCGCCATAAAAATGCCCACAAAACTAAGTGTATAGGAAGCAACCTTGCGTGCCCATTTCTGTGTTATATCTTCTGTTTTCATTACGAGCCATGTAGAGCCTAAAAGTGCATACCCAAACACTATAGCAATGCCTGTCATCACACTAAAAGCGCTTGCCCAATCAAATTGGCCGCCAGAAAAGTTGCGTCCGTTTACTTTCACACCACGTATAAATGCACCTAAAATCATGCCCTGACAAAATGCAGTACCAAGTGACCCATAATGGAAGGCACAACTCCATAGCAGTCTAGATTTCCCTTCTGCCTTAAAATAAAACTCAAAAGATATACCACGCATGGTAAGGCCAAGTAGCATGAATAATTATAGGAATATAGAAAGCAGGCATTAATATTGAATATGCAAGAGGGAAAGCAGCAAATAGCCCTGCACCACCTAGTACCAACCATGTCTCATTTCCGTCCCAAAATGGTGCGATCGAGTTTATCATATGATCACGACATTTATTCGATGGTGCAAAGGGAAGTAAAATACCGATACATAAACCAAACCCATCCATTAGAACATAGAATAAAATAGCTGTGGCTATTAGTAATCCCCAGATTAGTGGTAAATTAACTAATGAAGAAAAATCAAACATGGTTGTTACTCTTTCCAGATGTACCAGCCTCAATTACTGAAGCTCCAATACCGTGTTTATAAAATTGCTCTTCTTCTTTAATAACAGGAATTCCTTTATATATCAGCTTTAAAATATAATAACTGCTTGCTCCAAATATAAGAATATACATAACAATAAATGCAATTAAAGACCATGCGACCTGAGGACCAGTAATTGCAGGTGAAAATGATTCGATTGTGCGTAGAATTCCATATACAGTGTAAGGTTGACGACCAATTTCAGTAGTAAACCAACCTGCAAGTAATGCTATAAATCCAGAAGGCATCATTAACATCCACCATCCATGTAAAAAGCAACTTTGGAATAATCTGCCACGAAAATATTGTATAGCACTAATTAACCCAATCATAATCATTAAGAATCCGATTCCAACCATTATACGAAAGGACCAAAATACCCATATTACAGGTGGCCTATCTTCCTTTTTCCATTCTTTTAACCCTTTTACTTCTCCTAAAAAATCATGTGTTAAAATTAAGCTGGCAAGATTAGGAACTTTTATCTCGTAGTGATTAATTTCGTTCTGTTGATCCGGATAAGCAAACAAACGCAGATCAGCACCCTTCTCGGTCTTCCATATACCTTCCATTGCAGCAATTTTGGCAGGTTGATGCTTTAATGTATTGAGTCCATGTATGTCCCCCACAAGCAGCTGAAACGGCGCAGTCAAAGCCACCATAAAAGTTGCCATACTAAGCATGATTTTTGCTTGAGGAACATGTCGCTTTTTCCAAAGATAAATGCCCCTACACCGCCCACCACAAACGCTGTTGTAAGGTAGGCTGCTGTTACCATATGAACAAAACGATAAGGAAAAGAAGGATTAAAAATAACTTCTAGCCAATTGGTTGGGTATAGAAGCCCACCCTCGCCAACTGAGAATCCAGCAGTTGTTTGCATCCAACTATTGGCTGCAAGAATCCAGAAAGCTGAAATAAGTGTTCCCACTGCAACAATACAAGTAGAAACAAAGTGCGTACGAGGACTTACCCTATTCCATCCAAACAGCATAATGCCCAAAAAAGATGCCTCTAGAAAAAAAGCTGTTAAAATCTCAAAGCAAAACAGAGGACCAAGAACATTAGCTACACGATCAGAAAAGACCGACCAGTTAGTACCAATTTGATAAGATAGAACAACTCCTGATACCACTCCCATGCCAAAAGCAACGGCAAAAACCTTGACCCAGAATCTATAAACATCATGAAAATGCTGTATTACCAGTCCTAAGCCAACACCATTCTAAAAAGGCTAGAAAGCTTGCAAGTCCGATTGTGAAAGCAGGAAATATAATATGAAAGCTTATTGTAAAAGCAAATTGAACTCGAGCTAGTGGTAAAGGATCAAATTCAAACATTGTACCTAATGCCAATATACTACAGATAGTAGCCACATTTGCCTATAAGTCAATAGACTTTTTGCATAGCTTTAGCATATTCAAAAAAAACTACTTTTATCAGTAGTTTTTTTGTTTCTATTGAATCCAACGTGCTACTGAAAGCTATGCAAAAGGTCTATTTTTATTAACTATAAACAGCGTTTTGTATCTGCTGCAATGACTTTACTTCCAGCCTGCTGCTTTTTACATATTGAATTGCAAGTACTAACGCTTTACTTCCAGACGCTGTGGTGCTATAAGCTATATTTTGCAAAATAGCAGCCCTTCTAATGTCCTTGCTGTCTGAGACTGATTTAACACCTTTTGAGGTATTGATCACTAGATTTATTTTTCCGTCTTTAAGCATGTCAACTATGTGGGGCCTGCCTTCTCTCACTTTATTTACAGCTTTTGCAGCAATGCCGTTATTGTTCAGATACGAAGCTGTGCCTTTAGTGGCGTATATTTCAAAACCCAGCCCCTTCAACATTCGTGCAACTGGTAATATATATTCTTTATCATCATCTTTTACCGAAATCAAAGCTTTTCCTTCTGTTGGCAATTTATATCCAGCAGCCATGTAAGCTTTTGCAAGTGCAGCCTCAAAGGATAAGTCGATTCCCATTACCTCTCCTGTTGACTTCATTTCCGGACCGAGCAGGGTGTCAATTTCCGAAAAACGTGTAAACGGAAAAACAGCAGCTTTGACTGCAAAGTGATCAAGAGATTTCTTTTCTTGGTCTAATTTTTTGCCTAGAATAACTTGCGTGGCAAGCTTTGCTATAGGAATATTGACTACCTTGGAAATAAAAGGAACTGTACGGCTAGCTCTTAAATTCACTTCCAGTATGTATATATCATTCTCTTGAATGGCAAATTGAATGTTTATCAGGCCTTTCACTTTTAATTCAAAAGCTATTCTTTCAGTTTGCAATTCAATCTCTTTTACGACTTCATCACTTAGCGTGTTTGTTGGTATCGAGCAAGTTGAATCACCAGAGTGAACTCCGGCTTCTTCAATATGCTCCATAACTGCTGCAACGAAAGCTTTTTCTCCATCGCATATAGCGTCAACGTCAACCTCAACTGCATTGACTAAGAATCTATCAAGTAGCAACGACCCGTGTTCAAAAATCTTAGTCTGATCCAGTACATATTCTTTAAAGCTCTCAATATCGTGCTTAATTGACATAGATTGACCACCCAGAACGTAGGATGGCCTGACTACTAACGGAAACCCCACCTTCTCTGCGTTGGCTAATGCTTCTTCCACTGAATGACAAATAGAGTTCTCAGGTTGTTTTAAATTAAGCTGCAAAGCAAGGTTTTTGAATCTCATACGATCCTCAGCAAGGTCTATAGAGTCAAAAGACGTACCTAAGATATTAAAATCCCTTTCATTTAGTATTTTGGCTAACTTTAAAGGCGTTTGACCACCTATTTGCACTATTACACCTACTAGCGTACCATTCTCTTGCTCTTTGTTTAGTATTTCAAGCACATCCTCTATGGTTAGTGGAGCAAAATACAAACGATCAGCAGTATCATAATCAGTTGAAACAGTCTCGGGATTACAATTAATCATTATTGTTTCATATCCCATTTCTTTGGCAGCAGAAACTGCATGCACGCATGCGTAGTCAAACTCAATACCCTGACCAATACGGTTTGGTCCACTGCCTAAAATGACAACCTTTTTTCGGTCAGAAACATTCGCCTCGCATTCTGTCTTATTTATAACGTCTCCTTCATAACAGCCATACATGTACGCAGTACCCGATTCAAACTCGGCTGCACACGTGTCTACATGTTTATAAACTGGATGAATGCTAAACTTTTTCCTTATTGCTTCAATCTGTTCTATTTTTTTGCTACTTAATTTTGCCAACCTTGCATCTGAAAATCCCATTTTCTTTAGCTCTAGTATTTCGTACGCGCTTTCAGGCAAACCAGCTTCTTTAATTTTTTGTTCAGCTAAGATGATTTGCTGTATATTTTGCAAAAACCACAAATCGTACCCTGTAATCGCATTTATTTCTTCTATGCTTATTCCATGACGCATTGCGTCTGCAGCAATCAGCAATCTGTTTGGTAGCAGTTTTGCTAATTGAGATTTTATATGATCAACATCTGTACCTTCAGAGAACACTTCGTCAAGTCCCGTGAGACCAGTTTCAAGTGAACGAAAGGCTTTTTGTAGTGATTCATTAAAAGTGCGGCCTATAGACATTACTTCCCCCACCGATTTCATGGAGGTTGATAACTCACAATTCGTTCCCTTAAATTTTTCGAATTCAAAACGAGGAATTTTAGTGACGATGTAATCAACCACTGGTTCAAATGCAGCAGGTATAATTGGCGCACAATCGTTGCGTATTTCGTCAAGTGAATAGCCAACAGCAAGCTTAGTTGCAACTTTTGCTATGGGATAACCTGTTGCCTTTGAGGCCAGCGCAGAAGAGCGAGAAACCCTCGGATTCATTTCAATTACAACAAGGCTGCCATCTTCTTTGGGATTAACTGCAA
>NZ_JAHDJT010000074.1 GCF_023661085.1 Wolbachia pipientis | reverse complement strand
AGCCTGCAGATCAAAAACAAGTTTTGAGTCAGAAATACCCTTATTGTTATAATAATGAAATTGTTGGAATTTGTCAAGTAGTTTTTTGTTTCTGTTGGGTAACATTTGCTTTCTGTGTATAACACTAAAGTAATTTGGTCTTTCAAGATGATGAAAGGTAATGCAGGGAATTTAACCATAGGAGAAAATTAGGGCTTTTCAGTTTGATCTTTTGTTATAATAATAGGCTTATGTTCTTAACTAAAAACAATGCTTAGAGGCTTTCTCTTGATTTTTATATTCACAGTGTTCATGCCGCTGTCAAACGCTGATGCGAGGAAATATATCAGAATTGTTGGGTCTTCAGCTGTTTTTCCTTTTATCTCATTTATAGCTGAGGATTTCAACCGTGTATTCTCCTTTAAAACTCCAGTTGTGGAATCAATAGGAAGTGGGCCAGGGTTCAAAATGTTTTGCTTAGGGATAGGGGAAGACACGCCAGATATCGCTGCTTCGTCTCGTCCTATAAAAGATGCAGAAAGGGAGCTATGCAAAAGGAATAAAGTTGATGAAATGATAGAGATTATTATTGGCTATGCTGGAGTTGTAATCGCAAACTCCAATCAAAGCCATAGATTTGACTTCTCAAAAAAGGATTTATTTGAAACTTTGTCTGCATATTCTCAAGAGAATGATAAGCTGGTAAAAAATAATAAGAAGCTTTGGTCTGATGTAAGCCAGGCCTTACCAAAAACAGAAATTGAAATTTATGGTCCACATCAAAATACAGGTACGTACGAAACTTTGATTAATTCTATTATGCTCGATCAATACTCATGCATGAATTCAAGGATTTTCAAAGAGAATTATGAAGATCAGGAGGAAAGAAAGAAAGCTTGTAGTAGTATAAGGGACGATGGAAGGTATAAGGAAGTTGGGATTAATGAAAACATAATAATACAAAAGTTGAAAAGCAACAAGAACGCTTTGGGAATATTTAGTTTTAGTTTTTTGATGAGGAACCAGGATAAAATACAAGGAAGCACAATTGCAGGCATTGAGCCAACTTATGAAAATATATCATCGGGAAAATATATATTAGCAAGGCCTCTATATCTTTATATAAAGAAAGAACACTTGAATACCGTTGATGGATTAAGAGAGTTCATTAGAGAAGTTATCGATTCTATCAGTACTGAAGATGGGTACCTATCTAAGCTCGGTCTGATCCCACTTTCAAGTGAAGACATAAAGAAAGTTTCAGCAAAAGTTCATGATATAGTGTAATATCTTTCTGCTCTGTTCTATGGAAAATCATCAGCACTTGCAAACGTTGCGTTCAATTGCATTTATTGTTGGAGTATTTCTATTGGTCTTTAGCTTAACAATGGTCATTCCTGCTATTACTAATAAGTATCTGGGCTACGAATGGAAAAATTTTCTAGCTGGGTTTGTGATCACTTGCACATCTGGCACAATTTTTGTTTTATTAGGCAAATTAAGCAGATTGCATGGAATGCCAGTAGTTTTTGCGATTACCAGTTGTGCTTGGATTGCTTTATCCCTATTTGCAGCTATTCCATTTTATCTTGATAGTCTGGACTATGTTGATGCATTGTTTGAAACGATATCTGGCTTTACCACAACAGGGGCAACTGTGTTTAGTAATGTTGAAAAGCTATCTCCAGGAATACTGCTGTGGAGAGCAATGCTGCATAGTATAGGTGGCTTTGGCATAATTACTACAGGAATTGCAGTTCTTCCTATGCTCAGGGTTCTGAGTCTAAATAATTTACTCTATTCTGAATGTTCAGATGCTACAAAAAGAAGATTACCAAACACGCGAAGTGTAGTGATTCATGCTACAGCAATATATTATGGCCTAATTTTGTTGTGCATATTTTCCTATTATCTGGCTGGTATGCCATTATTTGATGCAATATGCCACGGAATGTCCGCTGTATCAACTGGTGGGTTTGCTAACTATAACGATTCCATAGGGCACTATAATGATCCGTTACTAGAAGTTATAACAATCATTTTCATGATCTTAGGTTCTTTGCCTTTTCTTAGCTATTTAAAAATCATAAGACGGTCAGACATTTACCGCGATGAACAGGTCTCTTACTTTACTGGGATAGTCATCGTCTCATCTTTATTTGCTTGTTTTTGGTTGTACAAAAATGTTGATTTAGGAGCATCATTGTCATTTAGATATAGCGCATTTACCATCACCTCTTTTATTACGTCAACTGGCTATGTGGTGTGCAATTACGTGGATTGGGGCTTTATTTCAGTCTTAGCTTTTTTTCTAACCTTTATTGGTGGATGTGGAGGTTCTGCGAGTGGTGGAATCAAAACTTTCCGTTTGATTGTTTTTTTAAGGTTCATAGGAAATCGCTTTCGCCTTTTATTAGATTCTAATAATGCAGGTGATAGGGTGAAATTTAATGGTAAAATTCTAGAAGACGACAAAGTTCACTCTATATTTACGTTTTTTGCAATTTACATATTAACGTTCACTATATCATCAATAGTGATGTCTTACTTAGGCAATATGGATTTTATAACTAGCATTAGCGCAGTTTCTGCAACGCTTACGAACTCTGGTCCAGGGTTCAGTAACTTAATCGGTCCTTCGGGTAATTATTCCTCCTTCAGCAGTGGAGTAAAACTATTTCTGTCATTTTTAATGCTGCTTGGCAGGCTTGAAATATTGCCAATCTATTTCTGTATAGGCAACTTATTCTTATTTCACAGAAGAGAGTAGTTTAGCTGCCTAAAAGGTCGAGAAATAGTTTCCTTAGTATTGGAAATTACATAATATACATTATGGAAAATATGAGAAACACAGCCACCAGATTAGCGCTCAAAAATGCTTAAGTGACAAAAACTTATGTATTCCACTGGGTTATCAACAGGGTTATTCACAATGCCGTGAATAATCCTGACTATGTCTAAATAAGAAAAATGGTATCTCGGTGAGAAGTAAGGAAGAAGGTCTTCCCTTCTTCCTACTTATCTTATGCTTTTACTCCCTGAGCAAAAGGGTTCTGTTTTTGTGCGTCAGTTTCTTCCACTTTGCTGCTAGGTTTTGACACCGCATATGTAATACCACCAGCAATAAGTCCAACTAATAGCGCACTAGCTAAAGCTATGCCAGCTATAGCTAATATTGGTAATGCAACACCAGTAGCAAAACATCCAACACCAACTGCTAATCCAGCCATAGCCCCACAAGCAATACCAATTTTTGTTGCTTTATTAGCTGCCATCCTAGTTTCATATTGAAGAATTTTGTCTAGCATATCCTGATCTCCAGCTAAAAGACCTTTAATTTTTTCACGATCATCTTTTTCTATACCAGCGAAAACTTCTTTTAATATACCTTTGTCACTGGCTGCACCTAAAATAGCTTTAATGCTTTCCTGATATCCTCAAGTATAGCGTAGCCAAGCGGTGTTAAAGTACCTTCTATACCATCTGGGGACTTCTTAGATAAACTTGGATTAGTAAGAACTTCTCTTAATATACCTTGCTCTTTGGCTGCATCTAAAATAACTTTAACTACTTCCTGATTTTTATACATAGCCAAACCAAGCGGTGTTAAAGTATCTTCCATACCATTTGAGAACTACTGTATATCTGCAGTAGTAAGAATTGCCAGTAAATTATCCTTCGAAACTTCTTGTAGAATCTCAGCAACATTGCCCCGACCGGTTATTGCGTTCTGTAACTTATCATATAATTCCTGTTGTTTTTCTGTTAAACCAGACATATAATTACCTCCATAAATCTACTAAGCTTAATTATTACATATCTCGGCAAAGAAGTCAGAAATGGACAAGATATTAATAATCACACACACTCAAACAAGAAAAAGGTGTTCAAGCAAACACATCAAACTGCACAATTAACAGAGCTGCAAATTCCTTAAATGACACCAACAGTTGATAGTAGGTGGTTTCTAAGTCTGAAGCATGAGTTAATAAATTATTATGATTTTTACTAAAATACTAATATAGTTAAGCTTTAATAGTGAGGTGTGAGAAATGAGAGAAATAAGAACAACAAAAAATCGTCATGACTGTGCAAATGATGGCACTTGCGGTAAATTTATACAAAGTTGTAAGATTTCGGATAGCGATATTTCTTTTTTTGATGGTAGTGGAAAGTTAATTACCAAAGTGCCTAAACTGCCAAAGTATTCTGGTGACAAATATGTAAATCAGTTGTACAAAGAAGCTGAGTCAAAGCAGTTTCACTATCCTCCCACTGATATACAAAATGTATTGCCCAACAGTTTAACCGTTAAACACGGATATATAAATTGTACTGTGAAATATGATAGCTTATCTGAGCAAGAGAAAAATCAAATAGAAACGGACATTAAAAACGCATATGAGGCATTCAAGGAAAAGTTTTGCCTAGAAAATAGTAATGCAAGTTACGATATCACAGTCTATATTTTCAACAATAGAAGCGATTATACAAAGTACAACAATCTTCTAAATATAGATGAAGATGGTGGTCCAGGTTATATTATAAGAGGAGTAACAGACTACCATAATATTTTAACGTACAAACAAGATTCAATGGATGCCGTTCTAGGTCATGAGCTAGGTCATATATTTCAATTACGTTTTTCACCAGCAGGAGCAGTACGGAGTTTGAATTGGATTGATACTGAATTCATAGCGAATGTTATCGGGCAAGAGGCAGAAGAAAAAAACTACAGAGCTATTTGCAAGTGGCTTGGTGTAGATGAGTATTCGAACTATGGACCATCGGGATTTAAATTCAAATACAAAGGTACAACTGGTATTGTATACCGCAAGAACCTTTCAGAAGAAGAGAAATTTCAAATTATACAACGTGTCAAGAATTCTGGACTAGATCGATATGAGGACTCTGAATGGGGCGGGATTAGATTCAAATATCAAAATACAACTGGTATTATACACCGTAGGAACCTTTCAGAAGAAAAGAAATTTCAAATTATACAGGATATCAAGAGTTCTTATAAGTTGCTTACTAGTGAATGTGATGGATTGGGAAATGATAGTACAACTTTATCGATTCGTTTGGATGAAAAGAATAATATAGATGGCATGTATTTTTATAATCTAAACAAAAATATACGCAAACAATTAGATAAGACTTTTATAAGCAGAAGTAAACCTGAAGAAGAGGTAAATGAAGTGCAACATACAGGCACAAGAGAACCAACAGAACATCAACCAGTATTGCCAAGTCCAAAAATGATTAACGTCGGCAGAAGTAAACCTGAAGAAGAGGTAAATGAAGTGAAGCATACAGGCACAGGGGAACCAACGAAGCATCAACCAGTATTGCCGAATTCAAAAATAATCAACGTCGAAGGTACAAACTTCAAGTTGAAAGTGCATTACGATCAAATAGATGAGAAAGATCTTCTTATGATTGAAAAATATGTTAACTATATTTTCAATGCCTATAAAGAGAGGCATGCTTTAGACGTTAATGCAAACACTGTACTTGAAAGCTACATATACAACAACTTAGAGGATTATCATAATGCACATCCATGGACACGCAGTGTAGCAGGAGGGCACGCTCAAGGTTTAAATCAATATGTACCCCATAAAGGAAGTCATTTTATAGGAGAACTTTTAGCACATGAAATTTGCCACTCTCTCAATCATTATAATCAGCAAAATCATGGTATCCCTAGGCCAAGTTGTGGTTATGTAGGACATGATGATGCGAGCCACTTTGGATGGGATTTGAGAAAAGAATTAGATGCTATAAAATTAGGTAATAGTCAAAAAGAGTCAAATACAGGAAAAAGTCAAGAGTCAAATGAGGTGAATTCAGGATCAGAGAAAGGAAAACCCCAGAGTCAGGAAGAGTTGAATAAAGTAAAATATACAGGCTCAAAGGAAGAACAAAGTAAAGTAGAAGAGAGCCAACAAGACACTCAACAATCAGTTATTTTTCAAGCGCTTGACTACATTATTGGTTCCATTTCATCATTCTTTTCATGGTTATTTGGCTCTAAAGAGAAAGAACAACCTACTCAACAATCTGATGATAACCTTTCTTTGCTTAAGTTTGATGTGAGCGAATTAGATCACGACGTTGGAGATCACTTGTCAGACAATCACAACCATTATCACTCATCTGATGATCTAATATAGCAACTCCCCTACCCTTCTTAGTTGTGCCTATGGCTTTTCAAATACGAGAAGGTAGTTATTTAAACAATTAAATGAAGGATTAAGTAAATCATCCTGAAATTCTTGCTTTTTTGTTACGCAAAGAAATGACTTTTATTTCATTAGATCTCTTGCATTATGGTTTAGGAGAAACGCAGAGGAGCACAGTAAAATGCTTGGAGTATCCCAGCCGATAACGCGTAGCGAAATGACGGTTTTTCAAATTTTCAGGATATCATCCAAGCAGCCCCCTCTCCTGTCATTCTAGTACCTTCTTTTCTTGTCATCTTAACCCCTACGGTGTCATCCCAGTGCCTCCTTCTCCCGTCATTCCAGCACTCTCTTCTCGTCACCCCAGTAGCCCCTCTTCTTGTCATCCCAGTGCTCCGACACTTGTATCTTGTATCTGGGATCTCATTTCACTTTATGACAACATTTGTTGTAAAAATGAATGTTCGTTCATAAATTGCAATTAGCTATAAGTGTTAATAAATTTACCAAATGAGAAAAAGGACAAAAGAAGCCCTGGTCAGTATTTATTTTCAGTATTGGCGTTTTTATGTCTTAAA
>NZ_JAHDJT010000073.1 GCF_023661085.1 Wolbachia pipientis | reverse complement strand
TAAAAAGACATGCAGTGCACATAGTGCGAAAAATTAAACAATAGTACGCCAAATATAAGTTCTCTTGTCATTTTAACCTGTACAGATTGGGAAATTAAACAAATAGCTTCAACACTATAATAAGGGTAACAGCGAGGGTTGTCAAGTAGTTTTTTTGTTTCTATTGAGTGACGTGGATAAGCCCAAACGTCATCATGTCTTTAGGAAAGCTTGCTAAGGGAGGCTCTTAAGTTGACGCCATTGGTTAAAACTGCTTATGAAATTTACACTCCTTGCCTTGCAGAAGATTTGCAATATTTTTGTGGTGCTTTAAAAAAACTAATACTGCCATAATCAATAGAGTAAAAAATAAGTCTTTTTGAAAAAAAAGAGATATCGCAATAACTGCCGCAGTGGCCGTTAAGGAGGCAAGAGAGGAGTATCGAAAGATAGAAAACACTGCTAGCCAAACAAATATAAATGCTAATGCCATATGAATACTAAGTGCTATCAAAATTCCCAAAGTTGTTGCAACTCCCTTCCCTCCACTGAATTTTAACCATATAGGAAACATATGCCCTAGAACTGCTAACATTGCAGATGCACATATGTAAAAACTACCACTACCAAAAAATTGTTGCGCTATATGAACCGCGATGAACCCCTTCAAGGAGTCCAGAAACAATGCCAGAGCAGCAATTCCCTTATTCCCTGTTCTTGCAACATTTGTAGCGCCGATGTTTCCAGAACCTACTTCTCTTAAATTTATTCCTTTTATCCTCGTAATGATTAAGCTAAACGGTATTGAACCCAACACGTAGGATAATATAAGAACTATATACTTCCCCACCGTAACAAAAATCTAGCTAATCTTGTTATTTCTTAGCCTTCTCAGGTAGCATTGAACTTCATCGTTAATCTTACTACTAAACAGTATAAGTGCTGTCATGTTGATGAGAGCTAAACAAGAGAATAAAGTTCCACCGATATTGGCAATAGTCATTATATCCTTAGAAAGACCAGAGAAAAACGCCACAATTATTACCGCTATGCGATATATCACTATACTCTTTGCACCAAACAAATATAGCCATCCCATTTCACAGCAATACACAAACGAAATTACTGAAGAAAACGCAAACAAAGGTGCAGCTATTGTCAAAAGTATAGGAAACCAAGAAGAAACTGTTTCAAATGCCTTTTGAGTAATCAATATCCCTTCGCCAACACCAGTCTGATACGCACCTGTTATAACTATTGTTATTCCTGTCAAACAACAAATTAACATTGTATCAAAGCATGGTTCTATCATTGCAACTAGTCCAGTTCTAACTGGCTCTTCATCTTTAGCTACTGCATGTGTAATTGAAGCAGAACCAACCCCCGCCTCGCTGGCAAAAATTGCTCTTTGAATCCCAGCAACGAACGCTCCAACTACTCCTCCACCAACGGCATTAAAATCTATCATATTGGAAAATAATATTTTAAATGCATTGCTAAAGTTGTGAATATTAAATGCGATTATAATGACACAACTAAAAATATATATGAGTGACATAATAGGCACCAACGTGGAAGATACTCTGGCTATTCTCTTAATTCCACCTATGATTACCAGAGCAAGTAATGCAGAAATTATAGAAGAAAGAAACCAAGGATGACTATCCACCCAATTTGAATAACCAGATAATATTGAAACCATTTGGTTGGTTTGAAACGCTACACTTCCACCAAGACCTGATAACACAAAAAACACTGCATATACCGCAGCCAATATAATACCAAGCTTCTTAAATCCAAATTCCTCCAGCCCATTCCTTATGTATTGAAAGGGACCGCTGAATAATTGTTCCTGACCTTCTGTTCTGTGCCTGAACGCTAAAGTCACTTCGGCGAATTTTGCTGACATACCAAAAAAGCCTGTAATCATCATCCAAGGCACCGCTCCTGGTCCCCCCATTGAAACGGCAATTGCAACACCAGCAACAGTTCCAAGACCCACTGTACTTGAGAGTGCGGTTACAAATGCCTGAAAATGCGTAATGTGACCATCGTGGTGATTTGTATCATATTTTCCACATAAGATAGCAAATGCATGCTTAAGCATTCTTATGTTGAGAAATTTAAAACGTAATGTTAGAAATATATAACCAAAAGCCACTAGGAGAATTACAAATGGCACGTAGAAGATTTTGAAAAACAATACCTCATTCGTGAAGTCATTTATTGTATTCAACACAGCGTCATAACTTTCGTACAAACCTGAAATAGCATGCGCATCATTAAACAATAGGCAAAACAATACTACATACAACAATCTACAAATCATGTTTAATACCTCTTAGAATGATAATAAGAATCTATCGTGTTTAGGACTTCCTTTCTCAGTAAATATATCGCAATAGCATTTGGAACCATAAGGGACATAAATAAACTATCGCCTAGATAAGATATAAATTCTATATTTTTTGATATACAACTGATATACACTGAAACCACTATAAGAACTTGAAATAATATCAGTACTTTTTTGTTACCAAACAAGTATAATAAGGCAACTTCACAATAGTAACAATAAGCTATTATCGTGGAAAATGCAAAGGAAAACATTATCAGCGGAAGAACTAGCTTGCTAAATAAAGGCAAGGCCGTTGAAAATACCGAACTAACTAACGTAACATCACCAATTTTATTGGTACTATGCATACCAGTGATAATTATCACAATGCCAGTCAAAAATGAGACCAATATTGTGTCTACAAATGGTGCAATCATTGCAACGCTTCCAACTTTAATTGGATCTTTCTCTTTCACAACCGAATGTGCTATAGCTGCTGTTCCGGTACCTGCTTCGTTAGCAAATACTGATCTTCTAACCCCGGCTATTAATCCACTCAGCACCCCACCTCCTATGGCTGATTTGTTAAAGATATCTTGAAATATTGTAGATAAAGCGTTCAACAGATTACTTTTGTTTACACAGATTAAATACACACACATGCCTATATACAATATTATCATAATTGGTGCTAAACCCGTTGAAACGAAAGCAATTCGTTTTATTCCTCCCAATATTACAATCAAGACAAGCAGCGATATAATAATAGACGCGTTATATTCAAAGAGGTTGTTTGACAATGCTGCAATTTGATTTGCTTGAAATGGTATGCCACCCAAAATCATCGCAATAAGTGACATAATTGCATAAGTGAATGCAAGAAATTTACCAGTCCTAACAAATCCAATCTTAGCAAGCCCGTATCTCATGTAATAAAAAGCCCCGCCAGTTGAGTTTTCAGAACGATAATTGAATGCAAGCACCACTTCGGCAAATTTTATCGACATACCAAGTATTCCAGTAATTATCATCCAAAAAATTGCACTTGGGCCCCCTATTGTGATAGCTATAGCAACTCCCGATATTGTCCCAAGACCAACCGTTCCTGAAATTACTGTTGCGAGCGCTTGAATATGAGTGATTACACCTTCGTTATGATTACATTTTAGGTTGAATAGTGTTTGTATTCCATGCTTGAATAACCTAAAGTTAGTAAATTTGAACTGAACCGTACAAAAAGCTCCAGTTGCAATTACCCAAATAATTATAAATGGAATGTTAAATATCTTTACGTATAGAAATGAATTTAATAGTTCACTTATTTTTATAACCATGCTACTTACTACTTTTTGTTATAATTTTTAGCTAACGAGCTTTATAGGTGTAATATATATAGAGCCCGATGCTTACTGGAATAGTTAGTGTATATATTACACCTAGAATTGGTAGAGTAATGCAAGGCTTACTGACAAAGAATACGATAAATACTCCAAAAAGTGACACAAATATATAGGACAGGCTCCTGGGAATATAAATGTACTTTGCAGAGAGAGTTGGAATATGGCTGACTGAAAAAAATGAAATAGCTAAAAAGTAACAAGCCGTATTTCTTATGTTAAAAAATTGCTCCATAAGAAGTAAATATTCACTTTCATGAGATTGAAAGGTAATGATTATTGGCAATAAAGAAAGTAAAGCACATATCGGTGCTGGAACACCGGAAAAGAAGAATTTTTCCCAGTCAAGTTGTTCTGCATTCAATGATACATTAAACCTTGCAAGCCTTATCGAAATGCAGATAACATATATCATTACCAATATCCACCCTATAACTTTGATTTCCTTTAACTTCCAAAAATATAAAAGAAATGCAGGTGCCGCACCAAAATTTAGAAAATCTGCAAACGAATCAAGCTGTGCCCCAAAATCACTAGTTGATTTTAGAATTCTGGCTATCCTACCATCCATTCCATCTATAATCGCTGCAATGATAATAAAAATTACTGCAAACTCCCACTCCTCATTAAACGTGAATTTAAGCGAAGTAAGACCAGAGCATAAACCCAATAAAGTTATAAAATTCGGGAATAACTTAGCAACAGGTAAAGACCTACTGTTACTGCCATTACTGCTCATATGACATCAAAAGTAAGCTTTTCTTGAGCACTTTCCTTATTCAAATTTGCTATAATTGTTTCACCACCAACAACAGTTTGCCCTTCTGAAACTCTTATTTCTATATCAGTAGGAACGTAAATATTCACCCTACTGCCAAACCTTATAATTCCAAATCTCTCACCTGCTTTTACGTTTTGAGACACTCTTAAATTACAAACGATGCGACGTGCAATTAATCCAGCTATTTGCTCTACAATAATTTCTTTTTCCTTTCCATACTCAACCACAATAACCTGCTTTTCGTTTTCGTTACTAGACCTATTGCTCATTGCAGACACAAACTTGCCTTTCTTATAGTGCATTTCCTTTACTGTACCAGATATTGGTACACGATTCACATGCACGTCCAAAACACTCAAGAATATGCTAACGAGCGTGAATTTCTTTTCTTCTTCGTCTTCTGTTGATAAAGAGTAACTCACTTCTTCAATTTTTGAAATCACACCATCTGCAGGGCTTAGTACAAGGTCTTTATTGCCTGGAACAACCCTTGCTGGATCGCGAAAGAAATAAGTGCACAATAACGTTGGAAACAAGCATGTAACGCCAAAACCCCAAGATATAGAGAACGCTATACATGTTACTATAAAAGAAACTACTATAAACAAATAACCTTCCTTGTTTATATTAGGCAAACTAAAACACATAATCCTAAAACAATAATCTGTTATTGACAACTTATCATTTATCACTCCTCATGGGAAGTTTTTTTTAACTGCTTCAAAAAGCTTTTTGATACGAGGTAAATTGTTATATTATAGCTAAAGCAGCTTAGGTTTATCGACGATTTGATATCCTGTTCTTCATTAGCAGAATCTATGCGAAGATATTGCAGCGGTATGACGATTGCATCCAAACTTCAGCTAAATCAGAAAACTGATTCTTCTAAAAGCTGCTCGCTTTCTTCTTCCATCGCAATAGAGTTACCGTGATTTCTAAATAAATCTCTAATTTTCGTTTCTATTTCATTTGCAATTTCTTTGTTTGTCTTGAGGTAATTTTTTACATTCTCCCTTCCTTGCCCAAGACGTGTGTTATTGTATGAATAATAAGCACCTGCTTTTTCAAGCACACCAAGTTTTGCTCCTATATCTATCATCTCTCCGAGTTTTGATATACCTTCATTGTACATTATATCAAACTTTGCTTCTCTAAATGGAGGAGCGACTTTATTTTTTACAACTTTAACTCTCGTTTCATTGCCCGTGACATTCTCTTTATCCTTTATTGCACCGATTTTTCTTATATCAAGCCTTATAGAAGTATAAAATTTCAACGCATTCCCACCGGTGGTAGTTTCAGGGTTTCCATATACTACTCCTATTTTCATACGGATTTGATTAATAAATATCAGTATACAGTTCGCTTTTGAAACTGCGGAAGTTAGTTTCCTGAGCCCATGACTTAGAAGTCTCGCTTGCAATCCCATGTGCTGGTCGCCCATATCTCCTTCAATTTCAGCTCTTGGAGTTAATGCTGCAACAGAGTCAACAACTATCACATCAACTGCACCAGAACACACTAAATACTCAACGATATGTAACGCTTGTTCTCCAGTGTCTGGTTGCGAGATTACCAAATCATCAGTGTTTACTCCAAGCTTACGGGCATATATGACATCCAATGCGTGCTCTGCATCGATAAATGCACATAATCCTCCTTTCTTCTGAGCTTCAGCAATTACATGCAAAGCAAGAGTGGTTTTACCAGAACTCTCAGGGCCAAATATCTCAATTATACGTCCTTTTGGCAACCCCCCAACACCTAGGGCTGAATCAAGCGCAATTGACCCTGTGGATATTGTATCTATCTTCTCTACAGGATTCTGCTTTAGCTTCATTATAGCGCCTTTACCGAATGCTTTTTCAATCTGGCTTATTGCGTTATCTAGCGCTCTTTGCTTATCATTATTTCTTTCTTCTGGGTTGCTTGCCATAGGTCATTTATTAATTTGTATAAATTCCATGATAATCGAACATGAACAACCTGCCAAGGGTTTTTTAATAACGAAAAACGTTGACGCTTTAGAAACAAAAAAACTACTTGACAACCTTCGCCGTTATCCTTATCATAGTAGTGAAGCTATTCATTTAACTTCGCAATCTGCAGATTAAAATGACAGAGGAAACTTTGTATTTGGCGTCTCATGTTTAAATTTTTGCACTATGTGCACTCCATGTCTTCATAAAACTTCTAGGTTTTTGCCTATACGAGCTGATAAGTCGTTTAAGACAGTATAGAACGTCAAATAGAACAAGGGAGAATTTGAATACTAGCTG
>NZ_JAHDJT010000072.1 GCF_023661085.1 Wolbachia pipientis | reverse complement strand
TCATAAGATAGATAGTGAATAACTAGCTACTCGGGGTTTCTTTCGCTTTTTTTCTTCATTTTATAAATTTTTTAATATAATTGCAATTTAAGATGAAGCTTGGGTTCGTAGGCCGATACATCCGAACAAAAAGATTGAATATTTGTAAGAAATAGTGCATAATTTTAATGCTTTTTAGGGTCTTTACTTATGGCTGTTTCAAAATTTCTTGATGCGCGCAATGGTTATGCCTTTAAAAGAATATTTGGTACTGAAAAGAATAAAGATATTCTTATTCATTTCTTAAATGATATTTTAGGCTTTACTGGCTTAGCTGCAATTCAGGACGTTGAATTTTTAGCTACCATTTTGGACCCTGAAATTGCCGCCAAAAAGCAGAGTATTGTCGATGTCCTTTGTAATGACTCTCAAGGCTCCAGATATATTATAGAAATGCAGTTTACTAAGACCAAAGGCTTCGAAAAGCGTGCTCAATATTATGCCGCTAAAGCTTATTCAAGTCAAGCAAATCAAGGTGATGATTATCATAACCTCAAGGAAATTATCTTCATAGCTGTTGCTGATTGTACTATTTTTCCAGATAAGGCTGAGTACAAATCAAATCATACTATTCGCGACGAGAATACTAATGAACATGATTTAAAGGATTTCTATTTCGTATTCATTGAACTACCAAAATTTACAAAGACGAAAGAAGATCAACTGGAAAGTATAGTAGAAAAATGGTGTTATTTTTTTCGATATGCAGCAGAAATAAGGGAAGAGGACCTAGATAAAATAGTTGGTAGTGATGTAATAATAAAACGAGCTTATGAAGAGGTAAATAAGTTTAATTGGTCAGAAGAAGAATTACTAGCATATGAACAAATGAAAAAACGCATAATGGATGAGATAGCTGCTTTTGCTTAAAAATTTGATGAAGGTGTTAAGGTTGGGGAAGAAAGAGGTAGACAAGAAGACATCCTCATCGGTCATCAAAAAGGCAGAGCAGAGGGTGAAAAACAGGCTAAAATTGCTGTGGCTAAAAACCTACTTAAAGCTGGCGTATCTGTTGATATTATAGCCCAAACTACTGGTCTTTCTAGAGCTGAAATTGCACAACTCAAAGAAGAAGTCATGAGTTAACCGCTTAGCTACCCAATATATTTTGAGGTAAGCTGCCCACGGGGCTTCTTTTGCCTCTTTTTTGCTTGGTAAATTTCTTAAATATTTATAGCTACCGTCATCCCGCTACGTGTTAGCGGGACCTATGATAACGGCGGCAAACGCAGGATTGTACAGCTTGTTTAGGACAAATCTAGCAATAATAACAATGATGCGTACAGTTTGTACTAACTCTGCAACCTTCTACCGCTGTTTTAGCCTTTTCAATGTTCTCTGATTCTTCCTGATGCTTCATATGAAAGGCTATGCCACCAGCAAGACATACAAGAAAATTAACACCAAGAATAGCCAGACCAAATTCTGGTAAAACTGGATTAACAGCGCAAAATATCAAAGCTGCCAGAGAAATAGCACTAACCGCAAGTTCTATATTTCTGAACATCTTGAGTCGATCATCCAGGTAATCTATTTTGTCTGATTTTCTAGCCTCTTTTTTGCTACTATAATAGAAATAGCACATAAGACCATGGAAAGCAGCACACACAACAGCAACTGCTATACCTAAAGCCAGTAACTTTCCATCTTCGCTCTTATCTTCTCTGCTTTGGTTAGTGGTATTACCATAGTTAATATTTGTTACATTAGTAGTGTGACCACCGAATAGAGAATTGAAACAACATTGTAACAGTAAAAAATCCCAAAGGTCTAAACCTCTATTGTGCACGTGTACATGTATGTCCTGAGCGCCTGTAGGTTGACCGATATTTCTCTCGTTGTATCCATTTCTTTCGCCTTCTCTATTCTGCCTGTTATTTGAGTTTGGGCGTATAAATTCTCCATATACCTTGTCAAAATTCTCCTCACTCCAATTTGTAGTGTTGCGTGTGTTGCAAAATTGTAAAAACTCTTGAATACCGCTGTTACCACCAGATTTTTTTATATAGGCTAATGCATACCTTTTTAAAACACTATCTGCTACCATAAACACCCCATTAAATTAATAAACACTTATTATAATAAAGTTACGTTTTTATGTCAATTTAGGCATAAACATACCCACAAATAACCAAAAACCTTCTTAACCTTGGATTCATAGCCTTCACTCAATGACTAACTTATTATGGCATACTTATAGAAAAATGCAAGCTTTTATAAAGATCGATTGAAATTTCTGAGCTTCGGTTATATTGTTAATCTATTCAGATAAAAATTAAAAGCCATTGTGTCAAATAAAATAGATTTTTTGGCTGTTCTTGCCTTAGTGATTAGTAGCCAAATTGGCTCTGGAATTTTTATGCTTCCAATCAGCCTTGCACCATACGGCGCTTATAGCCTCATAAGCTGGGTGATATCAGGATTCGGTGCTATATCTCTCGCTTTGGTTTTTGCCTTACTCTGTGCAAAATTTCCAGAAACGGGTGGTCCTCATATTTATGTAAAACATGCCTTTGGCTCTACAGCAGCTTTTTTTGTTGGTTGGACATATTGGATAAGCTCATGGGTTAGTTCAACGGCTGTAACGGTTGCAAGTATCGGCTATTTAGCTCCACTTTTTCAAAATGATATGCAAAATATACGCTTGCTTCTAGAGATAACATTAATTTTAGCCATTATGCTAATAAACCTAAGAGGGGTAACAACTGCTGGACATGTTGAGCTTCTATTAACTGTCGTTAAAATTATTGCACTGCTTGCAATACCCACAGCAGCTTTGTTTTTTTTTGATAGAAATAACTTTATCGTAAGCGAGGAAATTTCGAACCTCACAACATCACAGGCTCTTGCCCGCTCTACACTTCTCACTCTATGGTGTTTTATTGGACTTGAATCAGCAACAGCACCTGCAGGATCAGTTAATAATCCAGCTAGGACAATACCAAGAGCCATAGTGCTTGGTACAATCTGTGTTGCTGTTGTATATTTTATCAATAGTCTTGCAATTATGGGGCTAATCAATGGTAACGACTTAGCAAATTCAAGAGCACCATATGTTGATGCAGTGAAAACCATGTTTTCAGGTAATTGGCATTTGATTGTTTCTGTTGTTGCTTTTATTGTTTCTGTAAGTAATTTGAACGCTTGGTTCTTGGCTGATGGACAAGTTACCTTAGGCCTTGCAAAAGATAAGTTAATGCCACAATTTTTGGCTAAAAGAAATAAGCACGATGCTCCCTTTTGTGGAATAATACTTAGTACTTTGGGAGTGCTAGTCTTACTTGTTCTAACGTCAAACAAAAATTTTGCAGAGCAAGTAACTTCAATAATTGATGTTTCTGTAGTTTCATTTTTATTCATCTACTTAGCATGTAGTCTTGCTTTTCTCAAGGTTATTATACAAGAGAAAAATTACTGCAAATTCTTGATCGGAAGTGTGGCTGTGCTTTTTTGCTGCTGGATAATATATGAGACTCCTATAAGCACACTGCTCATGTCAAGCTTATTTCCTCTAAGCGGCACACTTATTTATCTACTTTGGTACCGCAAATCCACCTTCCTAAAAGTTTAACCTAAGAACATAATTTTTTATTTGTTAAAACTCTTGGGGTTAAGTTATACTGCTGCCTAAGAATTAAGAAGTATTGTGTCAAATAAAATAGGTTTTTTAACTGTTTTGGCTTTAGTAATCAGTAGTCAAATTGGCTCTGGGGTTTTTATGCTTCCAATTAGCCTTGCACCATATGGTGCTTATAGCCTCATAAGTTGGGTAATATCAGGAGCTGGTGCTGTGTTTCTTGCACTAGTGTTTGCTACGTTATGTGCAAAGTTTCCAGAAACCGGAGGCCCTCACGTCTATGCAAAACATGCCTTTGGTCCTACAGCAGCTTTTTTTGTTGGTTGGACATATTGGGTAATCTCCTGGGTTAGCACAACAGCTCTAATAGTTGTGGGTGTTGGTTATCTTACACCATTTTTCCATGAAGATATCCAAAGCATGCGTTTGCTTTTAGAGTTGCTACTATTTACAGTCATTACGTTAGTAAATTTAAGAGGAATAGCTACTGCTGGGCGCATTGAGTTTCTACTCACGGTTATAAAAATTTCTGTATTGCTTGCAATACCTGTAGCAGCGTTGTTTTTTTTCGATAGAAACAACTTCATTACAAGTGAAGAAATCTCAAGTCTTACAGCAGCGCAGATTCTTGCCCGCTCTACACTTTTGACTTTATGGTGTTTCGTTGGAGTTGAACTGGCAACAGCACCTGCAGGGTCAGTTGATAACCCGACCAAAACTATACCAAGAGCTGTGGTACTTGGCACAATCTGTGTTGCTGTTATATATTTTATCAATAATTTTGCGATTATGGGGTTAATAAATGGGAATGATTTAGCAAGTTCAAAGGCGCCATACGTTGATGCAATAAAAATTATGTTTTCTGGTAATTGGCATTTGATTATTTCTGTAATTGCATCCATTTTTTGTGTTGGTAGTTTAAATGCTTGGGTATTATCTAGTGGACAAGTTGCTTTTGGTCTTGCTGAAGATAAACTTATGCCGCAATTCTTTGCCAAAAGGAACAAACATGGTTCTCCTTTTTGGGGAATAATAACCAGCTCAGTTGGAACTGCAGTTTTACTAATTCTCACTTCAAGCAACAATTTTGCTCAGCAAATCACATTGATCATCGACTTTTCTGTAGTTTCATTTTTATTTGTCTACCTTACATGCAGCCTTGCTTTTCTAAAGGTTGTTGTAAAGGAGAGAAATTATTATAAGCTTTTAATTGGTAGTATAGCAACAACCTTTTGCTGCTGGGTGATACTTGAAACTCCTATAAACACCTTGCTAATTGCAAGCTTATTCACCGCAAGTGGCATACCTCTTTATTTATTTTGGTATCGCAGGGCTTTTTGAGAGCATCCCTTGAGATCTAGGATTTGGTATAATCTCTACTTGCTATCAAAGTTTCCATATGGTTGGACAAAACTACAAATAAAAAAATTTTAAAAACGCATGATATTACAACTATAGTCAAACTTCCTTTTCTTATGTATAATCTTAAAAAACTTTCTATATAAAAGTGAAGAGAGCTTTAATATCGGTTTATGATAAAACAAATATAATTGACCTTGCATCGTTTTTAACAAAGCAACAAATAGAGATTCTCTCAACAGGGAATACATATAAAATCCTATTCGATGCAGGAATAAAAACGCAAGAAGTCTCAGATTACACACAATTTCCAGAGATACTAAGCGGTAGGGTAAAAACTTTACACCCTAAAATTCATGGAGGAATACTATGTGATCGAGAAAAGCACAAAAAAGAAATGCAAGATCTAGGAATCGAGCCCATAGACCTGCTTATAATTAATCTATATCCATTTTGGGAAACAGTAAGCAGGGGCTCAAATGAAGAGCAAATTATAGAACAAATTGATATCGGTGGAGTAGCGCTAATTAGGGCTGCAGCAAAAAATTTTCATTTTACTTCAGTTATTTCTAGCACTCAAGACTATGAAACACTGAAAGCTGAGATGATCAAAAATAACAATAAAACAACATTGGAATACAGAAAACATCTAGCAACTAAAGCATTTGCTCTTACTGCATGCTACGATTCTAATATTTATAGTTGGTTTCTATCCCAGAGTAAAAGCAATGAGTTACCAGAGTTTTTTGCCCTATACGGACGTAAAGCACAAGAACTCAGGTATGGCGAAAATCCCCATCAAAAAGCTGCTTTTTACAGTAATCAATTCACCAAGTATCCGCTGGAAAAACTACATGGAAAAGAGTTGAGTTATAATAATATAGTGGATATAGAATCTGCGCTTAGCATAGTTTCTGAGTTTCAGGAACCTGCAGCAGTGATAATCAAGCATAATAACCCATGTGGAGCTGCCATTGGTGATAGCGCTCTGGAAGCATACGAAAAAGCTCTATCGTGTGATGAGATAAGCAGTTTTGGTGGCATAGTTGCTTTAAATCGGGAGATAGATTTAAGGTTAGCGGAAAAATTAAGCGAGATGTTTTTGGAAGTAGTGATAGCACCATCAATAAACGATGAAGCACTAAAAATTTTACAGAGAAAGAAAAATTTAAGAGTAATTATTCATAGCTCTCTTCAGCAAAATGCAAAGTGTCAAATCAAAAATGTTACCGGTGGATTTTTAGTACAAGAAAATGATAACCATACAGTAAAAGCAGAAGAAATAACCCAAGTAACAAAGTGCGCTGCAACAGAAAAAGAAAAAGAAGATCTTATTTTTGCTTGGAAAATATGTAAGCATGTGAAATCCAACGCAATAGTTATAGCAAAAGACGGTTGTGCCATCGGTATTGGTGCAGGACAAACAAGCAGAATAGATAGTGTGAACATTGCAGTTAAAAAGGCGGGTGAAAGGTGCAAAAGTGCTGTACTTGCCTCAGATGCATTTTTCCCATTTCTAGATAGCATAGTAGAAAGTGCAAAACATGGAATTACAGCCATAATTCAGCCTGGCGGCTCGCTGAAGGACCAAGATGTAATAGCAGCCGCAAATGAAAATAAAATTGCTATGTTTTTCACCGGCATTCGCAGCTTTTTTCATTAGGCTTTATGTTTTTTGCAAATGTGTGTAATTATGCGCATTTAACATTGCTTTGATCATAATTGCAAACAAAAACCGTTTACAATCAGCGCTCAATATGATAAATTGAAACCAGTTTATTCCTCGGTAGCTCAGTGGTAGAGCAGTTGGCTGTTAACCAATT
>NZ_JAHDJT010000071.1 GCF_023661085.1 Wolbachia pipientis | reverse complement strand
GGGTGTTATGGCAATAATTCTTTTAGATACAAAAACTATAAATCGTATAGCAGCAGGAGAAGTAATAGAAAGACCAGCAAGTGTAGTAAAAGAATTAGTGGAAAATGCAATAGATGCTGGAAGTTCACAAATAGAGATCGAAATAGAAAGCGGGGGACGTAATCTTATAACTGTAATAGATGATGGAAATGGAATAGAAAAGGAAGATTTGGAACTTGCATTTATGCGTCATGCCACCTCAAAATTAGGAGATAGAGAGTTAATAGAAATCAAACATCTTGGCTTTAGAGGAGAAGCTCTACCTTCAATTGCAGCAGTAAGTAGAATGAAATTATCATCTAAGGCAAGTGGAGCAGAGGAAGCATGGTCTATAAGGTATGAGGGTGGAGAAAAAATAGGGGAGCTTATGCCTTGTTCCTTATCGCAAGGTACACATATTGAAGTGCGTGATTTGTTTTTTGCCACACCAAATAGACTAAAATTTTTAAAGAGCGAGAGGGCAGAGACACAAGCCATAGTTGATATAATAAACAACTTAGCAATGATAAATTATAGAATAGGGTTTACTGTCAATTCAGGTAACAAGAAACTTATAAAGTACGCTAAGCAAGAATCGTTATTTAGTAGAATCTGTGAAATAGAAAAAGAATTTCAGGAGAATGCGCTGAAAATTGAGGAAGAAGAAGATGGAGTTAGACTTACAGGGCACATTTGTAAACCAACGGTCAACCGTGGAAAGTCTGATATGATCTACACATTTGTAAATGGAAGGCCAATAAAAGACAACGTACTTATTGGTGCAATCAGATATGCATATCATGATTTGATTCCAAGTGACAGATATCCTTTTGCGGTGCTGCACTTAGAAATACCATACGATCAAGTAGATGTAAATATACATCCAAATAAATCAGAAGTAAGATTTCAAAATAAGAGGCTAATATATGAAATAGTGAGAAGAGGGCTGATTAAGACATTATCAAAAAGAATAGGTAGTCCTGCAGCAAGTGATGTTGACGAGTTAGGAATGACAGAAAAAATTGTGAGAAGTGCAGCTTTTGACACTAGAGAAGGAAATAATGAATTAATTAATAATATAAAGAACAGAGAAGAAAAAAATAGAAAAGAGTTCTACGAAAGGAGACCAAGTTCTGTAGAAAATCGACTAATAAAAGAGTTTGCTGCGCCGAATATAGGAGAAAAAGGTTTGTCAGAAGGGCCAGGATTGTTTGAAATGCAGAAACTTGCATCACAAAAGGAAACGATGGCCAAGGAAGAAAGGCAAGTTAGTTTAATAGAGAGCCATCCTCTAGGGTTTGCACGCTGTCAGGTTTACAACACTTATATAATTGCTGAAACTCTAGACAAACTAGTTGTAGTAGATCAACATGCAGCCCATGAAAGGTTAGTCTATGAGTGCTTAAAGCAAAAATCAAGCATAAAAAGGCAAGAACTGCTTTTTCCTGAAATAGTTGAAATTAAAAACCAGGCTGGAATGGAGATGGTTGAAATTTATAAAGATAAGCTTTTTGAAATGGGTTTTGAGATTGAGATCAAAGCAGAGAACAAAGTGATAGTGAAAGGGATTCCAGCAATTTTGGGACCAATAGATGTAAAAGAGATGCTAACTAATATAGTTGATAGATTAACAGAAATAGAAGATACGCTGCCTATAGAAGATAAAGTGAACAAAATATTGGCCATAATTGCGTGTTATGGATCAATTAGAGCAGGGAGAAAAATGAACTTGGAAGAGATGAATGAGTTGCTAAGGCAAATGGAAGAAACGCCAAATTCTGGACAATGTAACCATGGAAGGCCAACGTATATAGAAATGAAACTAAGTGATATTGAAAAATTATTTGAGAGGAGATAGTTTAATGTGTGCGCCAAGAGAAGCGTTTAGAACACAGTTGGTGAAAATCCAACCTAGGCAAAGCCTAGCCAATAGCCTAAAACAGACCATTATGCTACGTAAGGTAACGAGCGTAGTAAAGCTAATAGAACGGACAATACAGGGTGTAACGAAAGTGAAGGTATTGAGTCCCGAAATTTATCAACATTATATAGGTCGACATTTTGCATTTTAGTGGAAGACAGTATGAAGGATAATGACAAGGCAAGTTATCACTCACCTCCATCGGGATCGTAGGCCGTATCATGTATTGAGATGGATTCTAAATGAACTTGGGAGATCCTTTGTATTCCTATTAAGGTACGTGAGAACAAAGGCGAGGACTGACTAAAGATACAAAAGAAGTCGGACTGATTGATAGTACTCAGAGTGCGGGAAAGCCGCGTACAAGGGGAAGCGATCAGCAATATAGCAACTGGAATACCGCTGAACCTGTGCGAACTTTTTATATGGTAATTTAATATAACGGGAGAGTAGACCGGCGGAACTTCCCCACCAGTCTCTTGCAGAACTGTGCATGAACCTCGCGATTCACACAGCTCCCATTATTCAGCCTTTTGTCCCAAACCTAATGTCCAGTGATATAGCTAACCGAAGTAAGATTTCCCCGAGCGCTGAAAGACAAAATCAATGGCAGAATTGATATCTGGCCAAAAGGTTGGTAGAATCTTTCTCACAGCATGTTTAATGGTAAACCAAAAATGCTCAATTGGATTCAAATCAGGAGAGTATGGCGGCAAAAACAAAATTTTACATCCAGCATTTTCTATTAATTCTTTCAGACTTATGAAAGCTCGCATTATCAAGTATGATAGTTTGTCCAGGTCTTAATATTGGGATAAGCACATTTTCTACATAAGCCTCAAAAATCTCACTGTTGCAATATCCTTCAATTATCCACGGTGCTTTAACTTTTCCTTCATTCAGTGCTCCTATTATGCTCACCCTTCTTCTTTTGAATCCTGGTTTATCTGCAAATAACCTGTTACCTTTCAGAGCCCATCCATAGGTATAAAAGTCATTGTCTTCTATGCCTGATTCATCTATAAATACTAAATCTTCTTCTTTCATTTTTGCTATTTTTTCTATAAATTCCTTGCGTTTTTCTTTATTCCTCTCCTGGTAGAGAAAAGTTTTTTTTATATGTATAGTTTACTTTTTTGAGGTAGTTATACACTGTGTCCTTGCATATATTGCCAAATTTTTCAATTATCTTTTCGACTGTAATATCTCGATTTTCATCTAAGAATTTGGCAAAGCTATCTAAGTCTTTAATTTTATGACTATGACCCTTTTGATAGCCTGAAGATGGCTTTATGCTCCCTGTTTCTTCTCTCCTTTTCCTCCACCAATATATGGTTTTTCTATCGATTTTGAACATCTTGCTTATCTCCTCCATAGTAATTTTTTTCTCGTCTACTACTTTTAAAACGCGTTCCCTGAGATCCTCACTATATGGTCTTGGCATTTCCTACCTTCACTATTATTCAATGCCATATTATACCTTTTTATCCCTTTGGGGAAACCTTTTTTTTGTTAGCTATAGAAAGTGTCAGGTCCTTCTTTTCTCATTTTTCCTAGAAGTTGCCTTACTAGTCTTCCATGAGTTCGAAGTTTCCTGTACTTTCTTCTTGCCCACTTTTCAAGTTGCCGCTCTATGTTCTTCAGAGGTTTGTATATCTCTATCCTGTAAAACCTGCCATAGTACTGATACCAGCCTCTGACTATTGGGTTTACCTTCTTCGATATTTTCTCCAAAGTTGTTGATGTTTGTCTGTGTATTCTCCATGACCTTATGACTTGACAGATCTTTTTCTTGGCTTTGTTACTAATTGCAGGTAGAAATGAGACAAACTTCTTTCCCATTTTATTTCTTGCTAACCTGGGTCTGAATGTGTAACCCAGAAAATCAAAACTTTGTTTAGGAAATTCATCACTCCTATTGTTATCCTTACAGTACACAATTTGTGTTTTATCAGGATGCAATTTTAGCTTATACTCAGCCAGTCTCTTTTCGATCTTTACCTTCATAAAGTCTGCCTGTTTCTGGGTCTTACAGTGCACTATCACATCGTCCACATATCTCTCAAATAATACTGTCGGATAGTCTTGTTTCATCCATATATCAAATACATGATGAATAAATATATTAGAGATGATTGGGCTAATTGAACCTCCTTGCGGAACTCCTCTTTCCCTAACTACCTTCCTACCATCTGCTTGCTGAATAGGGGCTTTCATCCACCTTTCAACGTACAGTATGACCCATTTGCAGTCTGTGTGCTTCTTGATAGCCTGCAATGCCAATGCGTGGTCCAAATTGTCGAAAAATCCAGATATATCAAGATCTATCGCCCAATCGTACCTCCAACATCTTTTACGCGCTGTATCTACCGCATCCAGTGCTGATTTATTTGGTCTATAACCATATGAATCCTCATGGAATTTTGGCTCTACCAGCGGCTCAAGATACATAGAAGCTGCTGTTTGCCCTATCCTATCGAATACTGAGGGAACACCTAAAATTCTTTGCCTTCCTCCCGTATCTTTCGGTATTGCTACAGCTTTTACAGGCTCTGGAAAATAACTTCCGTATGACATCCGATTCCATAGTTTGTATAGATTATCTTTTAGATTCTCTTCAAATTTTGTTATCGAAACCTCATCCACACCAGCAGCACCTTTATTTTTCAATACTTGTTTATAAGCTCTCCAAATAAGCTGCTTAGGTATGTCAAAAGACTTTGTTTTATTCATTTACCCCTCCCTTTCGGTTGACAAATAATTAAAACTGAATAACTCAGCCCCTTCGCTCCATTTCCATTACAGAAACTTCTTCACTACTACGAGCTAATCCACCCCTGTTTTCCGCATCGGTACTCTCATCCTCAGAGATCAGCTCTTTGGATTTCTCCCTTATCATCGAAACGACAGGTTCCCGCAGTTCCACACAATAGCCTAAAATAGATTTATGCCATCTCTATGCCGGACACTACCTACCCAGTAAGCAAGTTTCCGATAGATTCATCCCAGAAGAGCATCTGACTCCTGGTTTTAACGTCATTCAGTAATAGCTTTCGACACCTCATCGATGGTTCACTTTCGTTCATCTTTCTATTTCACACATGACGCATAATTGCGCCTTTTCCATAACGCTTACTACCTTGGCTCTTTACCAAAGCAGCTTATGGTTGTTTGAAGCCTGCTCTTGTAAACCGGCTCCGAGGGGCCCACCCTCATCTATTGTGCAGCTTTCGCACTTAGTTTGCTCTTTTCTGAACATTTTTTGTGACTCTATGGCACACCAAAACCAGCTATATTAGCTTACTTCCACCACGTTTATATACGAACCAATTTGCCTAACTTTGTTGCAAAAGTTTCACAACTATATTTTCACGCAGCTTGTTCTCACAAATGTAGGTACTTTTTGCGATTTTTGGAAAAGTAGTTAATAAATAAATTTGTTGTAACACTAATTGACTTATGTTTTTATTAAAAATGTTTTTTCAAAAATAGTTGTATTATAAACTTATTATGGTATATAAAATCAATACTATATTTAAGGAGGTGTTTTATGTTAGTTGGATTAGCAGTAGTTGGTGGTGGTGCATTATTAACAGGAGCAGGTGCTGCAGTTGGATCTTCAGTTACTAGCTCTAAGTACAACAAAATTATGTCAGAATTAAAAGCTCAGCATAGAGAAGCGTTAGAAAATTTTAAAAAGAAAATGAAGGCAGTTGAAGAAAAATACTCTTCTTTAATTAGGGAGAATGTGAAAGAAAAAGAGAAGCTCGAGAGAGAAAAAATAGAATTAATGAAAAGCTTTGAAAAAAGTCAAAAAGAGCTAGTGGATTTAATGACAAAAATGGCCAAAGCAGAAGAAGAAGCAGAGAAAAGATATCAAGAATCAATAAATCAGATGAGACAAGAAAAAAAGGATTTGATGAAAAAATATGAGGAGGATAAAAAGGAATTAACTGAAAGATCTAATCAAGAAAAACAAGAGTTAAGGGAATTAATAAAAAAACTGGATAAGGAAAGGAATGAGACTCAGTTAGTCAATCAAGAGTTGCTTGCAAAGATGAATACAATTCTTAATTTACCAAGCGTAAGTGCTACAATACAAAACTTGCAAGGGGCAGATAAATCTAATAGCAAACAAACTGTAACAGAAAATTTGCAGGAATCTAGCCATAGTAACACTACTATAACGCAGGATTTGTATGAGACAAATAGTACTACTCAAGCCTCTAATACAGCAACTGAGTCTTCTGATGAATTGGATGATGATATTGTGGTGGTATCCGATCCAAGCTCTTACATAGATGAGCTTATATTGTCTAGTCAAATGAGTAATAACCTCAGTAAATGATTTATGATGTTAGAAAAGAATTTTTATGAAAAGCAGGACTCTAATCTTCTTAGCGATTGTAGCATTAGCGGTTTTTTTGCTTGTTTTGTTATTTATGTATTTTTTTTAATGGAGAGAGGGTAGTAAAATGTTGTCAAGTAAGAGTGACTGTACTAATGACGTTAACGCGGAAAAAAAAGTTCCTACTACATTATTTAATTCTCAAAATATAGAATGTAAGGATAAAGAAATTCCTACTGCATCTAATTCTCAAAGAGAACAGGAGAAGGATGATTTAACAGTAATAGATCATATGACTTTGGAGGATACACTCAAACTACTTGAACCTGGCTTGTTACCTAAACTTGATAATGACTTAAATAGCGTTAAAGAGGGTAAGAAAACTATAGGAGACCATAGGGAATATTTTAAAGCACAAGTTGACAATAAACTTAAAAAACTTTCTTTAATATATCATCCTGACTCAGTGCAAAAGCAAGGCGGACCTGAAGAAGAAAGGTTAAAAGCCGAAG
>NZ_JAHDJT010000070.1 GCF_023661085.1 Wolbachia pipientis | reverse complement strand
ATACCTTATTATTCTGTTCTCTTTCACATCTTCTTTCCTTAGCTTGACGCGTATGCTTATCAATACGCTCCCTAGATACTTGCTGAAAAGTAGTGGAAAGAAATTTTCTAGTTGATTGATGTAACTGCGTATACTATAATAAGTTAAAGGTTTTAGGGATTAGGCGATGGATTACATAAACGATGCTGCTGGTAGTTACACTACCATTCATGATTTTTTTCACAATAACGGGGCAGGAGACTATAAAGTTCAATGCAGTTACAACGGTGTACCTTATGCAACTGACGAATGCATACATGTCGGAGATAAGTTCTACGCTGACAATTTTATGGACTCGCATTATGGTAGGGAGATAAAAATGTACCCTCAAAGTGAACTTTTAGCTAAAGAATATGCTGGAAATATGCTGCCTGTTTCAATATCACTGGATAAGGATTTAATAAAAATAAAAGACTGTCAGAAAAAAGCTGAATTTGTAGAACTGGAAGAGCAATCGGATGATCTAGTGTATGATAAACAAGAGCACATAAAATGCCACACAACGGAGTTATTATATGATGATGTTTTTGCTTATGATAATAAAACCTCAACACTTAACATTAGACATGATGCGCCAAGTGATCCGCAATACAGTTTAAATATAGCATTCACAAAGGTTAATGATAATAAACCAGGGTTTTGGCAAAAACTTAAAAACATGTTTTAGCTAAAGTAGCATTCTTCTCAATGGAAAGATTTTATGGAGGATATATGTTTGCTTTATCTGTTTTGAACTATTGATAAATCTGTTACAATAAAGTATAACTCTATTAGCTAAATATTACTTGAGACATGGAGATTTTTTGGACAGCTCTGGAGAAGATATTGGGTAAAGTTTTTCCTGCTAAAATAGTGAGCTCTTTTTTAGGAATAGGGTACTTACCAAGTTGGCAGAACTATTGGTCTTCTTTTTTGATATTATTTGTTACCGATGTCATATTAGTTCTCGTATATGGAGGAGATTTTATACTATACAAAATGCCAAATTCGGGCGTAGTTGTGGCTGCTATTTTTGTGAAGTTGGCAATAGTTATGTTAGTACTACAATTAGTTGGAATATCCATTTTTCATATTCAAGACCCTTCAGCAAACAGTGGTGAGAATATAGTAATACAAATAGCATCAGGGCAAGTGCTGACTGTTGCGCTCTCAATGCCAGCAATAATGTCAATTTATCATGCTGTAAGTAAACTCTATGGAAGCATATGTAAGCAGATACTTCAATGTTCGTTTTGGTTTAATGATTTCATGCACTTGTTCTTTTTCTTTATTATACCTTATACATTTTTTAATATTGTGGAAGCGATAAAACCTTGGCCAATAAGTTCAATACAGCTCAGTTATAACAATGCAATATCAATTACATTTGAGGGGATTTTCCATACGTTTTATGCAGTAATTTTGCTGTATTTGACTGCATTTATACTCTGCGATTTAACTATGCATAATGCAATTGTCCTAAACAAGAGCATAATTCAATATGTGAAAGAAAATTCGGTAGTCTTGAGTGACTACTTGCATAACACTATAAAAAAAATAAGTATTGAATAGTACCTATTTGCTTATATATTCAGTATAAAAAGTGTGCAGTTTACGTGAATCTACAAAGCATAATAAAGGGATTGCAAGATTTTTGGGCTGGTGAAGGATGTACCATACTCCATCCTTACACATCTGAAGTTGGAGCTGGAACGTTGCATTCTGCAACAATCATGTCAGCAATTGACGCAAAACCAACAAAGATTGCGTATCTACAACCTGTAATTAGGCCAGCAGATGGACGCTATGGTGATAACCCTAATCGCTTATATCAACACCATCAATACCAAGTTATAATCAAACCTTCTGGTAATAATTTGCAGGATGTTTACTTAAGTAGCTTAAAGGTTCTTGGCATATCCACGGAGAAGTATGATATTAAATTTATTGAAGATGATTGGGAAAACCCAAGTGTTGGTGCATCAGGGCTTGGATGGGAAGTTACATGCAACGGGATGGAAGTAACACAACTTACTTATATACAGCAAGTAGGAGGTATTGACTGCAAAATAATTCCTGGTGAGGTGGCGTATGGGCTAGAACGTTTGGCAATGTGCATACAGGGTGTAGATAATGTTTACGATATAATTTGGAACGACAGCGGCGTGACTTATGGAGACATTTTTAAGCAAAGAGAATATGAATTTTCTCACCTGGCACTTGATTATTATGATACTAAAGTGGTACAGCAGCAGTTTGAGGATACAGAAAAACTATGTAAATTTCTTATTGGAAAAGAATTACCAGTAGCAGCTTATGACCAATGCGTTAAAACTAGCCACCTACTTAATCTGCTTGATGCAAGAGGTGTGCTTGGTGTGAATGAGCGTACAGTGTATATTGGTAGAGTTAGAGAGCTGACAAAAAAATGTTGTGAGTTATATATGAGTAAGTAACATATGTCGTCACAATTGCTATTTGAATGCCTTTCAGAAGAAATACCACCGAGAATGCAAAACTCAGCTGCAGCTCAAGTTAAGAGTTATGTTGCTAATGCTTTCAATAAAAATAATGTAAAATTTGCATCTATAGAGGTTTTTATAACGGCACGCCGCATCACTCTTTTTGTTGATAGTATAAGCATTTCGGGACTCAAGGGTTCTAATAACGAAGTTAAAGGACCAAATGTTAACGCACCAAAAAGTGCCGTTGAAGGTTTTTTAAGGAAAAATGGAAAAAGTGAGACAGATTTATTCGTTCGCAAGGTAGGTAATGGAGACTTTTACTTCATCAAAAAGGATATTTGCTCATTTAATGTCCAAGAGTTTCTCAAAAATCTACTAGAGGAGATGTTGAAAAATTTTTCTTGGCCAAAAAGCATGAGGTGGAGTGAAGGAAAAGAAAGATGGGTTAGGCCAATTCAAAACATTCTATGCATTTTGAATAATGAGATAATACCTGTGTCTTGTGCGGGAGTCACAGCGCGCAATGTAACGTACGGTCATAGGTTTCTCTCAAGTGGTACAGCACTCACTGCTGAAACACCTAAAGACTACTTTGCATTGCTGGAAAAAAACAGTGTCATTCTCCAGCCGGATAAAAGAAAACAATTCATACTGGATCAGATTGATAAATTTACAAAAGAGCAGAGTTTACAACTCGAAGCAAATGATCATTTACTGAATGAATTAACGGGGCTTATAGAATGGCCGATTGTGTTGTTTGGCAAAGTAGATCAAGAAAAGTCATCTGGACTACCTAAGGAAGTAGTTCTTAGCATAATTAATACGCAGCAAAAATACCTTGCTTTAAGTAATGGGCAAAGAATTTCGCACTTTGTCACTGTTGTCAACGTTAACAATGATGAAGTTGTCAAGGGACATGAAAGAATATTGGAAGCACGTCTTGCTGATGCCCAGTTTTTGATATCTCAGGATAAAAAGGAAAATCTGGATTATTATGTCAAGAAATTAGATTCGATATTGTTTCATGCTTATCTCGGTAGCGTTGGAGAAAAAGTAAAGCGCATTATAGCTCTATCGAAATATATAGCCATATATATTCCGCGTGCTTCGCTAATTAAAGTTGAACGTGCTGCATATTTAGCAAAGGCAGATCTCGCAACATCGATAGTAAAAGAGTTTCCAGAGTTGCAAGGAACAATAGGTGGATATTATGCTTCTTACTTTCGAGAGGATGAAGAAATAGTGGAAGCTGTAACTGAGCATTATAAGCCAATCGGATCGGAGCAAGAATGTCCTAAGTCTCCTGCTGCAATTGCTGTAGCCATTGCTGACAAAGTAGATAGTTTGGTTGGTTTGATTGCAGCAGGTGAAAAGATCTCAGGTTCATATGATCAGTTTGGTTTGCGAAGAATGACAATTGGTGTAATTAGAACAATACTTGAGAATAACTTGCATATTCCGGTTAAGCTATTGATAGATCAGTCGGTATCTTTATATCCAAAACTTACATTTACTGAGGATGTAACATCATTTGATCAATCTAATAAGCCGGGTAAGGAAAAAATTTCAGAACTAGTGCTTAAATTCTTCCTGGAGAGATTCAAGGTTATTTTAAGGAACAGGGGTATAAGGCAAGATGTTGTAAGTTCAATATTATATAAAACTGATATTAATGATCTGCTAACAGCAGAAAAGCAAACTGTTGTATTAGACCATTATCTTAGTACGCCTGAAGGTGAACAGGTTCTGAGCACCTATAAAAGGGTCAGTAACATAGTCAGCAGAGCAGAAAAAAATGACAACGCTACTTACGGTGCATCTTATAATAAGAAGTTTTTGATTGATAGTGAAGAAATAGCGCTATCAAATTGTGCTGTAGCTGTTTGTAAAAGCATTAAACAAGCAATAAAAAATGGTTACTTCAATACAGCACTTGATGAACTTACTGGTTTTGCTCCATTTATCAACCAATTTATGGACAGTGTAAAGATCGACTGCGACTCTGATAAGCTAAGGAGAAATAGATTGTCTTTGCTTGCGAGTGTTGTTTCCATTTTTCATTTAGTAGCACGTTTTAGCCTCATACAAGTTAAACAATGATAAATGTTCAGGCGATAAAAAAACAAATCGAGTTATCTCCACAGTCTTGTGGTGTGTATAAGATGATAGGAGATAAGGATAAAGTTTTATACGTTGGGAAAGCAAAAAACTTAAAATCGAGGTTATCTAGCTACCTTCGATATGAAAACCTTTCTGAACGAATCAAGGTTATGCTCTCACAAATTGTTGAGGTTAAGACCTTTCTAACTGAAAATGAAGTGGATGCACTGCTTCTTGAAGCGCAGTTAATAAAATCACTGAAGCCACCTTATAATATTGTGCTCAAGGATGGAAAATCTTATCCTTACATAACAATTTCCAAACACGATTACCCAAGAATAGCACGATACAGAGGCAAATTTAAAAAGGACGAGTTTCACTACTATGGTCCCTTTCCATCTGCCGATGCTGTTAAGCAGACTATATTGTCATTGCAAAAAGCTTTCCTTTTGAGAGTATGTTCAGATCGATATTTCTCCTCAACAAAAAGACCATGTCTTGAGTATCAAGTTAAGCGCTGCTCAGCACCGTGCGTAAATAAAATCACGAAAGGTGACTACTGTCAATCAGTAAAACAAGCGCGAGATACATTGCTTGGAAGAAATAAGGAAGTAAAAGAACAATTACTTTCCACAATGATAAAGTGCAGCAGTGAGGAAAATTATGAGCTTGCTGCTGTATATAGAGATCGGATAAAATTTCTTGAGCAAATTCAAATGCAGCGAACGGATTTTTCTTTTGAAAAAGATGCAGACTTTTTCAGCATTGCACGTGAAGAGGATCTAGCATGCATTGGTGTGTTATCGTTCAGAAATAAAAAGAACTACGGAAGTACTCCTTACTTTTTCGAGAACTGCAATGATCATCCAGACGATGAAATTTTATCCACCTTTCTGGTCAATTTGTATAATTCAGCTAACATACCTCCAGCACAAATTTATGTTTCTGGTTTTGTTACAGGTAAGGAAATCATTGAGCAGGCACTACGTAACGTTACTCAAAAACCAATAAAAGTTTTGTGTGCAAAAAATAAAAAAGAACATAGTTTGTTGAAATTCGTTTATGATAATTCTCAGCATAGCTTGGAGCAGAAGCTTACTGATTATAAAAACAATCTAGAAAAACTTGAAGAGCTTAGCAAAGTTTTCTCGTTACCAAATGTTCCAAAACGTATCGAGGTTTATGATAATAGCCATATATCTGGAAATCAACAAGTTGGCGTGATGATTGTTGCAGGGCAGGAAGGTTTTTTAAAAAGTGAATACAGAAAATTTACTATAAAAGAAGAAATTTCAGGTGATGACTATAAAATGATGAGAGAAGTGCTAACCAGACGTTTCTCTGGCAAGATAAAGGACATAATTCCTGATTTTCTATTGATTGATGGCGGGCCTGGGCATGTTTCTATAGTACAGAATGTATTAGAAATATTGAATATAAATGTTCCTTTTGCTTGCATGGCAAAGGGCCCCTATCGCAACACAGGAAATGAGAGATTTTACATGCCGGGCAGGGAAGAGTTTACTCTAGCAAATGACAGCAAAGTCATGCTTTATTTACAATTGCTGCGCAATGAGGCTCATCGTTTTGCAGTCGCTTCACATAGAAAAAAGCGCGATAAACAGCTTTTCGTTTCACCGTTAAGTAAAATAACTGGCATTGGTAACAAAAGAAAAAATGCGTTGATGTCTCATTTTGGTTCAGTGGAAAACATAAGCAAAGCTTCCCTGGCTGAAATTCAAAGTGTAGCTAGGATTGGTAAAGAATTAGCAAAAGCTGTTCTTAAACACTTAAATAACAAAGAATAGGCGCAGAGGTGTGGTTAAGGTACAAGCAAAAAGACTTTAAACTTTAGCCTCAAACCACACTACACCGCCATCTCATTCTAACAATTTTGCTATTCAATTGCCCCGCTGACTTGCCTTTTGTGTTACTAATCATTTTCTTGACTTTTCTTGGAGCCGTTCATATTTTTCACGAGCTATAGAGATAGCTTTTCTCAACTTCTCCTCAAGAATTTTCTTAGGGGGTAGCTGTGTTAAATATTGCGCAACGTGAATATCAGACCCCTCAAGCTCCAGGTATTCTATATCTTCTTGATCCTTATCGGCACATAAGATAATCCCTAGAGGTTTTTCTTCATCTGGTTTTCGTTCATTTTTATCTAACCAATTCAAGTACCACTCCATTTGTACTTTATAGACTGGTTCAAACTGAACGATTTTTAGTTCTCTTTCAT
>NZ_JAHDJT010000006.1 GCF_023661085.1 Wolbachia pipientis | reverse complement strand
CTATGTGCACTGCATGTCTTTTTAAAACTTCGGGTTTTCAAGCTGAAACGCGCTTGTAAGTTGTTTAAGACATCACCCAACGCCGGATTTTAAAATAGAGAGTGGAATAACTAGCTACCTCGGGGTTTTATTGTCTTTTTTCTCTGCTTGGTAAATTTCTTAAATATTATAGCTTAGACTAGTTGCGCTTAAAAGCAGCTAAATTGCAGCGTTTAAAGCATAAAAACGCCAATACTGAAAATAAATACTGACTAGGGTTTCTTTGCCTTGTTTTTCCATTTGGTAAATTTCTTAATATTTGAGCTAAAAATCAGATTGCAGGGTCAAGTCTTCCATCCAAATGACCACGCACTCTACCTGTTTGTTTGGATAGATTTCTCGTACCAAGGTTTTATAGATCGACATTTGCTTTTTTATTTCATTTAACGAGGAAACAGAAACACTACGGTGTGATTTATAATCAATTATGATTGCTTTATCTTGCGTTATACACAGCCTATCTAGCCGTACTAATATCGGCTCTCCATCAATTGTTCTACTTAGTGTAATTTCTGATTTACCTTCTAAATCGAATAGATAATCATATTTTTCATTAAAGGCTAATATTTTATTGTAAATTTCATCTTTATCTTCCCTGGTGTTCATATTATCGAGATATTTTCTTACCCAATTTTTTCTCCTGTCTTTCTCTATCTTAGGCATATATTGCAATATGCTGTGGATTATTAAGCCTCTTGCATAGCCATCTGTTATTCCAGCACTTGTCATTCCAGTGCTCCTTTTTTTGTCATCCCAGTGCTTCGACACTGGGATCCATTCTTTTTTTTCACTGGATTCCAGCATCAAGTGCTGGAATGACAAAGGGGGGTGCTGGGATGATAAATGTTGGGATGATATAGATAGGTTTGGTGGAGGTGAAATCACTGGAACATCAAAATAATCACGTTTTTTATAAACAGAGGGGTAGTTTGCATTCATGCATAATACTTCAACCTTTTCTTTAAATATTGGACGTAAGTCTGCTTGTTTCCTCTTATATGGTTCTCCATACTTAGTGATTAGATCATACCAAGAACCCTTTTGCACTGGCTCTTTACCTAAAATGTATAACTCATCTTCAGCACGCGTGAGTGCTACATATAGCAAACGCAAATATTCATTATAATCCTCTAGTTTTTTCTCTCTTTTTACTTGATCACAATAAGCGTTATCGTTTTTTCCACACCAAAATGGTGCTTCCATTGCATCAAAAACAATGCTTTCACTGTTTCTTGGCACTGTGTTTGTATCAACCAAAAACACTATAGGAGCTTGTAGACCTTTCGATTTATGAATTGTCATTATCCGTACAGCATTACGTTCTGATTGCATATCGGTTTTAATCTCCGGATTATTCTCCTTGATCCACTGAACAAATGCTTGAAGAGATGGGTTTTCAAATTGCAGTACAAGGTTCATGAATTCATCTAAGATCTCAAAGCATTCAAGACCTAGCCTTGCAGCAAATTTCTTCTTGCCTGTACGCAATACATGCGTGAATAATGTAAGAGAGGACTCTACGTGAGATAAGTTAATGAGATAGTTTAATTCACTATAGATAACCCCATGATAATCTTCAAGTCTTTCCCATAACGAATGTTCTTTACGATCGTATGCAACATTGAATAAATCATCCTCAGTGAAATTAAATAGAGGTGATTTTAAAACATTCGCAAGAGCCAAATCGTTTGTCGGCAGGAGTAAAAATTCAGCCAAAGCTATCAAGTCCTGCACAGCTATATAGTCCATGATTCTAAAATAGTCCCGTCCTATAACCGGCACGTTTGCTTTTTTAAGTTCGCTTATTACGTAGTCAACTAACACATTTCTCTGCCGTACCAGGATCATAATGTCCCTTGGTTCTATATGGCGGTCTTTAGCGACTAAAATCCGTCCTTCATTTAACCAATTGTGAACTTTGTGGGCTATTGCCTGAGCGAGCAATCGCTCTACTATTACATGATCTTTTCTCTGTGTTAAATGAATTTGTAAGGCTTGCTGCTCTTCCTCCTTACATCTTGGTAATAACGGCCAAATTTCAATGTATCCTTGATCGTTTTCTCTATGTGGAATATGCTTTATTTCACTATCGACAAAAGATATCTCTTCACGAAAGTTGTTAAATAATCTGTCTACAAGTGCTAGAATGTGCGGAGTGGAGCGAAATGATTTTTCAAGTTGACATGATATCCAGTCTCTGCCGCCGGTTTTTGTGCGAAAGTATTGTTGCATGTAGTTGAATAGGTGAGGATTTGCTCCTTGAAATCTGTAAATAGATTGTTTTACGTCACCAACAACAAACAAGGTTCGCTTTTCATCACCACCGGTAAAAAATTCATCACAGAGATTTGTTATAATTTTCCACTGACTGATGCTATTGTCTTGCGCCTCATCAACGAGGATATGGTCTATTTTTTGATCTAAGTTAAACAATACCCAATCTTTATACTCTGGGTTGCCAAGAAGATTTGTTGCTAAATGGATTATATCATTGTAGTCGAGCAGTGCTTTCTTTGATTTTTCATCATTATATAGATCAACGTATACTTTAAATATTTTGAGTAAACTGCTGGTTTTCTTGAATATCTGATAAGAATTCACATCTCTCACATGAGTAAATACTACATTTTGAATATTTTCTATGATCTGTTCTGCATCTTTGAATTTCTCCAAAGTCCCCTTTGTTATGATGGATGATATGCTTTTTTTTTCGTTTGATTCTGATTTTAAAAATACTTTGATTAGGGTTTCTATATTGGTGTCATCCAAGTAGCTGACGCTAGGGTCCATACTTCTTTTTTTCTGGCTTCCAGCGTTACGTGCTGGAATGGCAGGTGGTTTACACCAATCGTGGAGCATTGTACTGTAACTTTGATCTCTTTTGCTGCCCTCGCTTAATATTTCAGCTAATCTTTCCACGTGCCCAATCGTTTCACTCTGTAATCCACGAATTTCATCTGGGGCGCTCAGTTTATCTTTGATATACTCTAAATCATCTGCTGATAACGGTCTTTTTGCGCACAAAGTATAAAGCAGGTCGCGTAGTTTGTTTTCATCAACCTCGGCTGCGATAAGGTTAATATCACCCTGCACAGTTTCGTTATGAAGTGTTTTGTCAAATATGATGGAATGTAATTCTTTGCATTCGCTCAGCGTACAATTTGGAGCGATGCCAGCCTCCACAGGGAAGCTAGAAATCAATTTGTAACAAAAAGCATGTATGGTCTGGATAGTTAAACCCAGATTTTCCAGTTCAGAGAAAAGCCTTCTTGCTTGACCTTCGTTTTCTCTAGATCCCAGTGTCGAGCACTGGGATGACAAATGGGGGTGCTGAGATGATAAATGGGGATGCTGAGATGATGCCGAAGGATGAGATGACGTGTGGGATGACATTAAAGAGAGACCCAATTGCTCTAGGTCTGCTGCCAGCACACTTCTTGAGCATATTGCCCACTTACTGAGTGTGCTGTGAATGCGACTTTCCATCTCATTTGCTGCAGCATTAATAAATGTTAAGCAGAGAATATTCCTTTTGTTTTCCAATAAAAGTCTTAATACTCTATCTATTAAGATTTTGGTTTTGCCTGTGCCAGCAGACGCGTTTACCCACACAGAGAGGCTAGGATTTATTGCATTTAATCTCATCAAAAATGTAAAAATCGTATAAAATTTGACTAAAATGGCATTATAAAATATAATGTGAAAGTAGTATTAGTGAAGATATACAAATGAAAAGTTTTTGTGTAAAGGCTCCTGCAAAAGTTAACCTTTTTTTGCATGTTGTAGGGAAAGAAGAAATAGGGTATCACTTAATTGAAGGCTTATTTGTTTTTGCCAATCTTTCCAATTTTTTGGAGATAAAGGTAGGTGAAAAGAATTTCAGATACGACAACTCTGTAGTTGAATTTGTAAATTCCGAACTTAGAATAAATAACAGGTACAACACCGTAATGAGAGCAGTTAATCTACTGCTTAGATATGCTCCTGCGCGAACTAAAGTCATTGTAAAGGTTGTGAAAAATATACCAACTGCTGCGGGTTTGGGTAGTGGCTCCTCAGATGCTGGGGCTATAATACGTACACTAGGGAAGTTATGGGAAATTGATAGATCAATTTTAAATGAAATAGCTTTAAGCGTTGGTGCTGATGTTCCTGCAAGTGTAGATAGTAAACCAGTTTTGGTTAGAGGTATTGGTGAAGAGTTGTGTCCCATAGAAAAATTCTCTTTACCTACAAATATAGTACTGGCGAAACCGAAAAAAAAGTTTTTGAGCACACCAGAGGTATTTTCTAAATATAAAGGGGATTTTTCAAAACCAATTGAATGGAGTAGTGATGCTGAAAAGGATCTGCTGAAGCTTCTCAAAGAGACGAAAAACGATCTTCAAGAGATAGCAGTAAGTCTTGTGCCTGAAATTGAAGATGTGATACTAGCACTAGAGTCACAAAAAGGCTCTATACTGTCTCGCATGTCGGGCAGCGGTGTAGCGTGTTTTGGGATATTCGATAATGAAGAGAATGCAAAAGCTGCTGCAGCGAATATCAAAGAAAAGCAGCCAGAATGTTGGGTATGTGACACTCAATTAATAACTTGATTTATGGACATAATTCCTTTAGTTTCTACGAATAAAAACTTTATAGGCAGTTACGGAAAAGGAAAATTTTTGGTGAATGATCAAGAATATCATGGCTCAATTATAGTTTTTCCTGAGAAAGTGATTGAACTGAAAGAGAGTGATATAAATAGCAAGGAGCATTTTAAATCTTTTTTAACAGAGGAAATAGAAATTTTGTTGATAGGTACCGGTAAAACACGCAATGCATTAAATTCTTCGGTGAAATCCTATCTCATGGAGCAAAAAGGTTTAAGTTTTGAATTTATGACAACAGGTTCTGCATGCAGAACCCATAATGTTCTGATATCCGAAGACAGGTTTGTTGTCACTTACTTAAGGGCCATATAGCATGTTTGAAATGTTTTCACAGGACTTTTTCATCAACAGCCTGATTGCGATAGTTATAATTGGCCTCGTGACAGGTGCACTGGGGTCATTTATGATATGGCAGAGATTGTCGTACCTGGGTGATAGCTTGTCTCATTCTTCGTTGCTTGGCGTTGCACTGGCTTTAATTTTTAAGACTACTCCCTCAATCAGCATAATGTTTATAGCAATTGCTTTTGCAATACTGCTTTCCCTTAATTTTGATAGGTTGTATTCTGTTGATACGATATTAAATATCGTTACTAACGTAGTTTTATCATCAAGTTTAATACTGATGTCCTTTCTTCCATCAAGAAATAGCAGCATTATTAACTCGCTATTTGGCGACATATTAACACTGGAGCAGAGTGACATAGTATTGATTTTTTTAACTTCAGTAGTGGTTATTTTGATATTAGCATTTAGATGGCGCTACTGGCTAATAATTTCAATCAACCAAGATTTAGCAACAGTTGAAAAGGTTAACGTGAATTTAGTCAGGCTAGAATTTTTAATTACTCTTGCCATATTTATAGCAGTTTCTGCTCAATTAATAGGAATATTACTCATTGCTGCATTTTTGTTAATACCGGCTGCATCTGCAAGGCTTATCTCAAAAACTCCAATGCAGATGGTTATCATTGCGACGGTTTTTTCTGTGATCTCTGGAATATCAGGCCTTATGTTGTCTGTAAGTTTCGACTTATTAACAGGACCTGCGATTATACTTATTGCAGCTGCATACTTAATTATCGCCTATTTTATGAAGTTGATATTAAATAGATTAGCTTAACTTTGCTCTAGGTGTTAAAGGTCTAATCATATATAATCAAATGAGATGATATAGGGCGCATGAAAGTTACACCATCTAAGATCAAAAAATTCCTAGAGAAACCTGATACTTTAAAAGGTGTGTTAGTTCATGGAAGCGACAATAGTAGGATTGATTTTTTCGTACAGGAGATAATTGCCAGTCTGGGTGATTACTCAGTTCAGGTAATGGACTTTGCAACAGTGAATAAGTCACCTGGTTTATTACTCTCTGAGTTAGCAAACGTTTCGATGTTTGCTAACAAGAAATTAGTTAAGCTGATAAATGTAAGTGGAAGTATATCTAAAGAGTTAAAAAACGTATTGGATCATAACACAAATGATCATTACGTAATGATAATAGCAAATGATCTACCATATAGTTCTACAACTAAAAGTTATATGGAAAGCTCAAAAATTTTTGGCGTAATTGCTTGCTATAAAGATAGTAGTAGTAACCTTTACGACATTGTATCTAGTTACTTGAAACAAAACGGCATAAAATACACAAGTGAAGTAATCTACCATTTGCAATCTTACTTTAATCATAGCAAGCTGCCTATATACTCAGAACTTGAGAAATTAGTTTTGTACCTAGGAGAGAGAAAAGATCTTAAACCTGCTGATGTAGAACTGTGCCTTTCAGCTTCCAGCAACGATTATGTTACACTTGATAACCTGTGCTCTGCTATAGCAAATAAAGATATGGCAAATTTCATCAAAATTTCCGATACACTGATATTACAGGAGAATTTTTCACCGATAGCGTTAATTCGTATTATATCAAATTATTTCCTGCGCCTTGAAAACGTTTTGCTGTTAATACAAAGTGGAATGAGCGAACAGGCTGCAATTGATCAGCTGAGTCCCCCATTGTTCTTCAAGCAGTTGCAAAGTTTCAAGCTTCATTTGAAAAATTTTCAACTTTTAGAACTCAGAAAAATCTTAGAAAGGTTGATAAGATTAGAGGTCATCTGTAAAAAAACTGATTTAGATCATAAAATGATCTTTCAACATGCACTGCAAATGGCTGACACTTGAGATATTAGAGCTAAACTGTGGCACAAATTGTAGCTTTTTCATATCAAGCACCGAAAGACGTTGTTTATACTTTTGCAGATACGATTTATGTGCTATAATTTAAACTTTGATAGATAAAGTGCAAAGAAGTAACATGAAAGTAGAAGTAAAAAGATTATCACATGGAGAAGATCTGCCTCTTCCGTGTTACGCAACTACACAGAGCGCTGGTATGGATCTTTATGCTGCGCTGAATGACTCTGCTATTTTAAATCCGCTTGAAAGGCTACTTATTCCAACTGGAATTATAATTGCAATACCAAGTGGTTTTGAAGGACAAGTTCGCCCGCGTTCTGGCCTTGCTGCAAAACATGGGATCACTGTCTTAAATTCTCCGGGCACTATAGATTCTGATTATCGAGGTGAAGTTAAAGTTTGCTTGATTAATTTCAGCAATCAACCATATGAAATAAAAAGGGGAGATAGGATCGCACAAATCCTTATTACTCCTGTGTTTCAGGTGATTTGGGATGATACAAAAAGATTTTACGTAGGAGAAACTGACCGAAATGCGGGGGGTTTTGGCTCAAGTGGTAGGTAGTTTATGCAAATGTTACCTATTAGTTGATTTTTACATCAAAAAATTCTTAACCGAAGTAATTTTTTACATATGATTTTAAGTATATTAATAATTTATTAAAGAGGTAGTGATGTTAACTTTCAAAAACCATCGTGGTCAATTCCACAAAATGAACACTGCACTTGTTGCACTTACTTCTCTGTATGTCATAGGCGCAGCAGTGGCACTTTCATCACCATATTGGGCATTTTCATATCCAGTTCTAGCTCCACTTGTAGCTTTTGCAGCCACACCACTTGGAATGGGTATATTAGCGACTGTTACTGTTGCACTAATTGGTTTAGCAGTATATGCCATCAGCAAAAATAATGAAGTATCTGAGTCGAAAGCTCCGAAGCTTGTTAACTATGATGGTCAGGTAATGTTGCTAGTAACAAGAGACGTGTTTGAGAAAATAAAAGAAAATAACAAAAATAAAGATAAAGACGGTAAGGTTATAGAAGATCAATATTATGTAGACTTCAACTTGGGAGGCAAGGACTACCGTGTTATTGTTGGTGGTCAGTCTACTGAAGAGCTAGGTAATACTTTACTCTTCGAGACATATTCACTAGAAGTGAAAGGCGCTGACGATAAATATACTCAAGTGAAAGATGAAAGTAAGAAATTGGAAGAATTAGGTTTAAATAAAGATGGTGCTAAGGAGGTTAACACTTATTTAGGCGAACTTTCTTCTGTTACACCTGCTCAAGGCCAGGAACAAAACAAGTAAACAGTATACTTAAGTAAAACAAAGAGGTAGATCAAGTCTGCCTCTTTTTCTTCTAAAAGTTCTTGAACTCTGGGTACCACACAAGTTACATGAACATTGTGTCGAGCCTGCAGTCCTAAGTAGTCCATTCTTCTGTCATTCCAACACTTTCCTCCCGACACCAGTGTCCTCTTCTTGTTATTCCAAAGCCTCCTTTCTTGTCATCCCAGTCTGGGATCCAGGATACTACTTTAGTAATAAATATTTAAGAAATTTACCTGATGAGAAAAAAAGGCAAAGGAATCCCGAGTAGCGAGTTTTGACTCTATAATACTGTAAATTGGCGCTATAATAATTTACTGATGCTTAGTTTAAGCGCGATTTGGCTGAATGTAGAAAAAATGAAAAAGACATGCAGCCGCTATAATTTGATACAATCCGCCAAAAAATACCCTGAGTTTTTTACTGAATTTTGTCATTGAGCCTGCAGATCAAAAACAAGTTTTGAGTCAGAAATACCCTTATTGTTATAATAAGGGTAACGGTGAAGGTTGTCAAGTAGTTTTTTTGACTCTGTTTCTGTGGCCAAAAATCTGAATTCAGCCCACCTCAAGCTAACAATGGACCGTCAGGTATATTACCAATTACATTGATCTGATTTAATATCTTATTAGTGGGGTAGAAATAATTTTTTATAAATTCCTTATATATAGCTGTTAATTTGTGTATATCGTCCACTGACACGCATTCATTTACCTGATGTGCAGTTTTGTTGACCATACCAAATTCAATCACTGGACAAACATCTTTGATAAATGCAACATCAGATGTTCCGCCGCTTGTGCTCAGCACAGCGTCGATATTGGTGACTTTATTTATTGCATCAAGCATAATATCAGTGTCCCTATCGGGAGTAGAGAGAAAAGCGCCCCTGCTGCTATGCATAGAGAGTTTATAATCGTTGGTCACACTGGAGCATATTTCATTGATCAACTTATATAAATCGCCGGGTGCTTGCATATTGTTGTATCGAATGTTGAAACTTGCAGTTATTGAACCAGGTATTAGATTGTCGGTATCATTTCCAACATCAATGGTAGTAATCTCGCAGTTTGAAGGCTGAAAATATCTATTACCATGATCAAAAGTGGTATTTTTCACCTTATCTAATATCGACATCATCTTATATATTGGATTATCCGCCAAGTCCGAGTAGGCAACGTGCCCTTGTCTTCCATAGCAAGTCAATTTGAATGTTGCGGATCCTCTTCTGCCTATTTTTATAGTATCACCTAGTTTCTCACTACTGGTTGGTTCAGCAACTATGCAATAATCTATCTTTTTTTGCTTACTTTCCATCCATTCTAAAACTGCCTTTGTTCCATATTCTTCCGTACTCTCTTCAGCGCTGGTAATCAATGCACTTATTGAACCATTGAATTGAAACTTTTCCTCAATTAAATTTATCATGGCAGTAATAAATGCGGCTACTCCACTTTTCATGTCAGATGCTCCTCTTCCATATAGCATTCCATCCCTAATTTCTGGCTTAAACGGATCAGACTGCCAATCCTTCAATTGACCTGGTGGTACAACATCAACATGGCCAGCAAAACATAAGTTCGGTGCTCCATTTATATATTTCGCATAGAGATTTTTAACTCTAGTTTCGCTATTACCAAACTCTAAAATCCTACAGTCAAAACCACTTTTCTTGAGAATTGCTGCTATATGCTCTATTGCTCCATCATCCCTTGGTGTTATACTCTTAAAAGAAATCAATTTCTTAGTTAGTTCTACGGGGTCAATCTTCATATCAATCTTGAAATACTGATATTACTATATTGTAGACATCTTATGTACTATTTAAAACAAATATTACACCGAGCCAAGAAAACTCTTATAAGGAAAGTAATAGTAGATCATCACCTCGTTGACGATATCTATGAAATATGCACACAACACGGAAATGATATTTTCTTAGTTGCAGACGAGAATACAGCAGGGCTTTTGAATAAAAACGTACTTAATAAAATTTCTCACCTAATTGTTCCTATTAATACCATTAGGCCTCTTGCAAAATCCTATGTCATCTCGGATGCTTACGAAATTCTGTCATCCCAGTGCCCCGACATTGGGATCCAGAAAAAAGAAGTATGGATTCCAGTGTCAGGCACTGGAACGACACCAGGTAGAGAAATGATACCAGACAGTGTTGCTTCTCTCGAAACCGTCAATCTAGTTAGGAACAAGGCAAAAGATAGCGACTTAATAGTTGCACTTGGTGGCGGCACTGTTAATGATATTTGTAAGTATGCAAGCTATCTCGAGAAAAAGGATTACATATCGTTCCCAACAGCAGCCTCTATGAACGGCTATACTTCTGCAAACGCTTCAATATTAGTAGATGGGCATAAAAAATCGTTCGCAGCACATCTTCCCAAGGCAGTATATATCGATATCGATATAATCGCCGACGCACCACTGCGTTTTACATTAAGCGGATTTGCGGATTTTATCTGTCGTTCAACAGTAAAGGCCGATTGGCTGTTATCTCATCTGCTACTTGGCACAGAATATAACGAATTACCTTTCGCATTTGTTCGCGATCTGGAGGAAATTTTGCTCAGAGAGCACCTAGCGCTTGCAAAAAGAAGTAAAAAAGTGGTCTTGTTACTTATGGAAGCCTTACTAATCTCAGGACTTGGAATGGTGATATCAGAAGGCAGCCATTCTGCAAGCCAAGGAGAGCATATGATAGCTCATGCAATGGAAATGGTGACAAAAGATTATTCTTCACTACATGGCGAAAAAATTGCTGTTACAACGCTCACCATGGCTAATTTGCAGGAAAAGATATTATCAATACAAAATCCTACCGTTAAACCAACCACCTTAGATGTAAAGCGTGTTACTGAGTGCTTTGGTAATAACGAATTTACAAAAATTCTAGAGCAGAAAAAAATTCTGCAACAAAAAATTGGAAGGATCATTTATAAAGAATGGAATAATATTTCCAGCTTAATTAAGCAAAATTTACTGCCTGCAAAGCGCCTACAGAAAATATTTGAAGATTTGTCAATTCCACACTTACCGGAGCATTTGGGCTGGAACCAAGAACAATATTGCAAAGTGGTCGATTTTGCATTTGCAACAAGAGACAGATTCACCTTTCTTGACTTGGCTCACTGCATAGAAGAAAGTGAAGTTTTATAGCTAGAGCAATCAGAAGATTATTGATACCTTATTCCCTGGTGATCGCTCTATTTTACTTTCCAGCTCCAGTTCTAAAAGAGCCATTAAAGCCAGGTTTGTGGGCAGTCCACTTGTTAAGATGAGCTCATCTATATCAATGGGTACAGAGTTGATATGATTCACTGTAACGGATTTGGCTTGTTGCAATTTTCCCTGTTTCCCACTTTCCTGGTTAATGTGCTCAACATCAAATAGGCTCTTTTGCCGAGGAGGTAAACTAAACCTAATACTCTCTATTATATCGTCAGCGGATTCGATGAGTTTAGCACCGTTCTTAATCAAATAATTACTACCACTAGAGCGCAAGTCCAAGGGGAAACCAGAAACTGCAAATACCTCTCTTCCTTGATCCAAAGCAAAATTTGCTGTTATTAAAGAACCGGAACTTTTCGATGCTTCAATCACTGTCACACCTAGTGATAAACCAGATATAATTCGATTCCTTTGAGGAAAATACTGAGGCTTTGGTTTAGTTGCAAATGGAAGCTCAGTAATTACTAGCCCACCATCTTCAGTGATTTTCTTGTATAGATCAGAATTTTCTCTTGGGTACACTACATCAATTCCACTCGCTGTAACAGCAATGGTAGGGTGATTTTTATATATTACGCTGTTCGCTGCAGTGTCGATCCCCCTTGCAAGCCCAGAAACAACAATGAACCCCGCTTCACTCAAATCAAGTGCCAGCTTGCTGGCAAAATTTCTTCCACTGACTGAAGAGTTGCGCCCGCCGATTATTGCAATTATCTCACGACTTAATAACGACATATCACCAAGTGCAGTTATTACGGAGGGACAACCCGGTATATTTCTTAAAATGTCAGGGTAATCTGGATCACATGCAGGTATGATTTTGGCTCCAATTTTCCTTGCGTTATTGATTTCTTTTCGTGCATCTTGAATGCTATATACCTTTCTATTTTTAGTGAGCCCATCGAGATATTTTAACGCTCCATCCAGTGACCCACACGCTCTTATCACACTAAAAAACTTTGTTGGTCCTAAAGCTCTAGCCAGGCTCAACCATATCTCTAATTCTTCATTGCTAAATTTATTTATCTGCATAAAGGGCTTGAATTTCTTATTAACTTAGTGTACCCAAGATAATATAAATATACAGTGTTTTATGACGCATTTTGTTACGGATAAATGCATAAAATGTAAATATACAGATTGTGTAGAAGTGTGTCCTGTTGACTGCTTCTATGAAGGCAAAAATATGCTCGTGATTAATCCAGATGAATGTATTGATTGCGGGGTGTGTATACCCGAATGTCCAGTAGATGCAATTGTAACTGACGATTCTATAAAAGACATTTTAGAACTAGATGCAGAGTTACTGAGCAGTGAACAAAAAACCTTCAAATCATTTTACAACATAAATGTAGAATACTCGCAAAAGTGGCCAAACATTACAGCTAAAAAACAACCTCTGGATGAAGCAGAAGAGTATAAAGAAAAAAAAGACAAAGCAGCTTATTTTGGTGAAAATCTAGAATAATGCTACTGAATGAGAAGGAAACTCTCACGGTTGTTGTTCTTGATTGCCGGTAGTGATTATGTTGTTTGTATTTTTAATAGCTACAATGTCAACTAGTTTACTTGGTTAATCAAATAGCAATTTTACTACTATTTAACTGTTGATAGGTACATTAGGCAATCATGTGGGGATAAAAATGGATGTTAAAGTAAACTATGCGGAAATTACTAAACGTGTTGCAGCGTATATAGTTGACCAAACGATATTCCTAGTCTGCTGTTCATCATTTTTTTTATTAATTTTATTTATATTACCAGAAGCATCCTTTACCAACTTTTTTAATTATATCTTTCCTGATACTGACATTGATACGGACTTTACATCAGAACGATATGAAATATTAGAAGACTTAGGTACGTTACTAGAAAGTTTAGTATATATAGCATTAGAAGTATTAATGATAACAAGACTTGGTTGGACTCCGGGAAAATTACTATTTAATATACGCATAAAACATGCAAATACGCTTAAAAGTGTTGCCTTAATGCAAGTGGTGACAAGAAGTACTCTTAAGGTGCTTCTGTTTGTATCTCTCTATATTTCTGAGTGGTTTTTAATTTTACCAATCTTGGTTTTAATATTTGCAGTATTTGATAAACACAAGCAGTTCTTTCACGATAAAATTGCAAACACGGTAGTAATAGACTATAAACCTGAAGAATGTCACTTAAATTTAAACTATGTGGGAATAACTAGACGTGTGGTAGCATACGTTATTGACGGTTTTATTGTTGTGGTAGTTTCTTTAATCTGTTTGATTCTTGTAGGAATAATTTTTCACATTACTGGATATAAATCACCAATTACACGTACTTGCTTATCTTTTTTGCTATCAATAGTATTTGGAGTGTTCATGGTAAAAAGATTTGGTGGTACTCCAGGACAATTGTCATGCGGTATTAATATAAAAGATGCAAATACACTTGAAAATATTACTTTAGTGCAAGCGATAATTAGGCATGCCTCGCTTGAAATTGTTCCTTCCCCATACTTATCACGAGAAGGGAAATTTTTAATAAGTATACCTCTGAATGGTGGCTTGACCCCTTATCAGGCTTAATCCTTATGACCATAATACTAATTTTCATATGTGCAATATTTGACCGACGCAAGCAATTTCTTCATGATAAGATTGCTAAAACAGTAGCAATAAACTATAAATCTTCAAACTAATTTTCTCTCCTATTTACGAGGTTCATATATGTAGTTATAATTAATAAAGTTCTTCTAAGAGTGCCAATGTTTCCAACTATAGCGATTTTGATTGGTGGGTTTTCTTGCGAAAGAGAGGTGTCACTGATGAGTGGAAAAGCGGTAAAAAAGGCGCTCGACAATCTTTTGTATGGTGCAATAGAAATAGATGTTGACAGCAACATTGCTGAAAAGCTGAAAAAAATTAATCCCGATCTTGCTTTTATTGCTCTGCATGGACCTTATGGTGAAGATGGATGCATTCAAGGTTTACTGGAAATTTTAGGTATAAAATATACACACTCGGGAGTCATGGCTTCAGCTATTGCTATGAATAAAGCAATGTCCAAGCATATATTCCGGTTGCTCGGTATTGGCATCCCAAAAGGGTACATAATTAGCCGAGAAGATATATTAAAAAACAACATTAAAATCGAATATCCGTACGTCTTAAAACCGATCAATGAAGGCTCAAGCATTGGAGTACATATAATTTTTTCGCATGAGGATTACTTAAAATTAAAAAACATGTTTGGTGTTATTCCAGCGCGTGACCAGGAAAAAGGAAAATGGATCCCAGTGTCAGCTACTTGGATGACAAAAGACTATTCAAGAGACTTGATGATCATAGAAGAGTATATACCTGGTGTAGAGTTACAAACTGCTGTATTGCTAGATGAGGCGATTGGCACTATGGAAATAAGGTCAAAAAATAAATTCTATGATTATGAGGTAAAATATACAGATGGGCTTGCAGAGCATATATTTCCTGCTGAAATTCCTGACAATATATATAAAATGACCTTGGAATATGCATTGAAAGTTCATCGATTTTTAGAATGTAAAACTATCTCTCGTTCAGATTTTCGTTATAATCCTAAGGATAACACTCTAAAAATGCTTGAGATCAATACACACCCTGGCTTTACTGAGTTATCGTTAGTGCCAGAAATTGCAAAATTGACAAAAGGAATTGATTTTAATGAATTAGTTAAAATTATCGTTGAAGATAGTTTGCAACACAAAAGTATTAGAGACCAAGTAAATGCTGAGCAATGTTACTAGAAGCCAAAGAAGTTTTTTACGTAAGTGTGCTTTGGTTATTATAATAGCACTCTTTCTTACGCTAGTACTCTATAGCTCGTTTGATGAAATTACAAGTCGATTTAATTATTACCTTACTTGGTGTAATGATCGCTTATCCAGCTTGTTACTCAGTAGTGGATTTTCAGTCGATGAAGTAGTTGTAACTGGCAATAAATTCACAAACGAAAAGGACATTCTAGGTTTGATAGATAAAACGCAACCGATTATGTATGTATCACTTTCAAGACTTGCTGATAGCATACAGTCCGTAAGCAAATGGATAAAACACGTAAGAATTTATAGAACTTTGCCCAACACCTTATATATTAACATAGATGAACACAAACCGTTTGCTCTCTGGAAAGATGGTAACAGGACTTCAGTAATCGATTCCGAAGGTAAAGTGATTACAGACGAC
>NZ_JAHDJT010000069.1 GCF_023661085.1 Wolbachia pipientis | reverse complement strand
TTAAAGCGGTTATAATAACTATTTAAGGTCATTTTGTTTCAAAAAGTTACAACAAATGAAAAAGTTTCCCGAGTTGCAGATGTTCTGATAAGTGGTACGGTGTGTTCTAAAACTAACAAAATTCCAGAATTTTCCACGTCTTTTGGTTCAAAATATCTCTGTCCTCTAGGTACCTTCTTTTACTTTAGTACCAACCATAACCCCAAGTTCCCTGATAACTTGATTTGCTGCGTCCGTGAAATCGAAAGTGAATTTGAGAAAAAGATTATTAGTTGGTACATTTGAGGACCTAAACCTTCCAGAGGGAGTCAAAAGCTCGCCATTCTCATCACCTGTGCAGAAGAGCACTTCGTTCGCAATACGTCTGCCAAGCTCATTGGCAGTTTTTCAGAAGTTATCAGCCTGGTGGTGTGCTTTCACTATATTCTACAGTAACTGCACTATTTGCCCTGATAGAGCTATTTTCCGTACGTTTTATTACACCACTACTGCTATCAACTATATAATCTATACTTGGCTGATACACTGTTTGCCCTGTAAAAACCCTTACATCTTTAATAGTGTGGTGATCTAGAGCTATTTCACCCTCAACAAAAACTTTTTCGACCTGATGGCTACTTCCAGAGCTTGAATCACCTGTTCCCCAAGCAAGATGGATAGATTGCTTTTTTATGCTGGCTGCTATTGCTGCTCTTCCTGATTGTGTAAGAATTGACACCTGTGATGAGTTTGAAAGGCTTATATAATATATATTCAGGATTTGGAAAATTTTTGTCCAAAAAAAATGAATTTTTGCCTAATTTTGTGTTGCAGTATTATTTAAATTTGGATGTGTATTATTCTTGAAGAAAAGTAATTGAATATCAGTAGTTTAAAAATTGCATCTGTATTATTTATTTTTGCCCCTGTCCTACAAAGTGCACCTATAGGTTCTCATCCTTAAAGCATTAATTGTTTTAGGGAAAAGTTATGAAACTAAAAACTGCCATAGTTGTTCAAAATATACGGTATCAAGCTAGGAGATTAAAACTTTTTGAATGCTTTACTCATGAAACCCATGAAGATCTTGAGCAAGAACTCTTCTGTGAAATTTGGACTTATCTTGATAGATATGACAAAAGTAAAGGTAGCTTTAACACTTTTGTAGCAAGATTAACTGAACGTCGTGCCAATAACTTATTAGAGAAACAACTATGTATGAAGCGCAATATTAATAACTACGTCAATATTGAGAAAACAGAAGCTTTTGAAAATGAAGTAGCGAAACGTACTGATGTAGATTACATGATTTCAACGCTACCAAGAAAGATGCAGAGGATATGCGAACAACTCAAGTACTTTAACTTATATGAAGTTGCTAAGATGAACAACATATCAAGAACTACTTTAAATACTATGGTAAGAAAAATACGTATAAAACTCTCTTCCATCTACTACAAGGGCAAAAAGAACAATTGAACATAAATTCTACCTTTCCTGAATATATAACATATACCATTGAGGTGAATAAATGACTTTTAAAATTTTAAACAATAATGAAAGATTGAAAACAACTACAGGCATAAAAGTAGTAATTTTTGGTCCTTACGGTATTGGTAAAACCAGCCTCTTAAAGACTATAAGTGAACCAACACTTTGTCTTGACTTTGAAGCAGGTCTGCTTGCTGTTCAAGATTGGCAGGGAGATTCAATTAGTGTTCGTACTTGGAGTCAAGCTCGGGATATTGCCTGCCTAATTGGTGGTCCAAACCCTGCGCTAAAATCTGATCAAGCGTATAGCCAAAGACACTATGAGCACGTATCAAGTAAATACAATGAAGAGTTTTCTAAATATCGATGTATTTTCATTGATAGCATCACTGTAGCATCACGTCTTTGTCTCTTATGGGCAAAAATGCAACCGGAAGCTTTTTCTGAGAGAAGTGGAAAGCAAGACATGAGAGCTGCTTACGGATTACTTGCTCAAGAAATGATGGCTTGGCTCAATCAGTTTCAACATATTCCGGATAAAGACATCATCATAGTTGGCACATTAGGTCAGTATCTTGATGATTGCAATCGTTCAACTTGGCTGCCTCAATGTGAAGGGGCTAAAACTGCTAGTGAAATTCCCGGCATTGTTGATGAAGTAATCGGCATGGTTGGCCTCAAGAAAGATGATGGCACAGAGGTACGTTCATTTATCTGTCAGACGATTAATTCTTGGGGATATCCAGCTAAAGATCGCAGTGGCTGCCTGAATATGGTTGAAGAACCGCATCTTGGTAAATTGCTTGCGAAAATTAAAGCCAAAACTTTGGCTCCTATTGCTTAATTAAAAATTGGAGAATAATTATGGAACAAAACTTTTTCAATATCGGTCAAAAAATCCCCTTTTTCAGCGTAAAGGAGTATTTAAGTGATCAAACGCCAATACCAGAGGACATAATTTCCCCTAGAATTCTAACTAAAAGAGGTTTATTGGTACTGGGTGGCCCACCTAAAATCGGCAAAAGTGACTTTTTGATCTCTTGGCTTGTCCACATGGCTGCTGGAGTTTCGTTTCTTGGTATGACGCCGAGTAGACCTTTGAAGATCTTCTACATGCAAACTGAAATTGAATATGAATATATGAAAGAACGTTTGCAACGACTTCAACTTGATGAAGAACTTGTGAATATAGCTGCTAACAACTTAATCATTACACCAAAAGTGCACTTATCATTTAATCATGATGAAATAAGTGAAATCAAGGAAATCGTGAAAGAACGCTTTAAACCTGATGTTTTAGCCATAGATCCATTGCGTAACATCTTTAGCAGTGAGTATGGAAATGAAAATGATAATAGTGCTATGCTGTTCTTTTTGCAAAAGACTCTTGAAAAGCTACGCAGTGCTGTCAATCCAGATGCTTGTATTGTACTCACTCATCATACAAAAAAATTATCGAAAAAGATGCTGGAAGAAGATCCATTTCAAGGATTAAGCGGTGCTGGTTCTTTTAGGGGATTTTATAGTACTGGTATGGTGATGTTTGCTCATGATGAGGAAAGCACTACCCGTCAAATAGTATTTGAGTTGCGAAATGGTGAACATGTGGCAAGCAAGCTTGTCGATAAGATAAATGGTCGTTGGAAAGTTGTAGACCAATGGAGCAGTTGATTCTTTTTTTTACTTTGCAATAAATTTATAGGAGACAATATGTTATCAGATTTTTTAACTGATTTTAATAACGCGAAACTGCAAAGCAGTTTAATACCGAAAGGTACAATAGTCAAGGTAAAAATGGCAATAAAGCCTGGAGGTTATGAAAATTGGTTCACTAAAAGCTATACTACTGGCAGCATCTATTTAAACGCTGAATTTACTGTCACTGAAGGTTCATATGCAAAACGCAAGATTTTTCAAGTAATTGGTATAAAAAGTGGCAAAGCAAGCGTTGAAGGAGAAGATACTTGGGGAGAATCTGGTCGTTCCATGCTTAGAAGTATTTTGGAGTCAGCACGAAATATTCATGCACATGACACTTCAGAGAAAGCAGTTATTGCTAGAAAAATCAACTCTATAGCTGATTTTAACGGGTTAGAGTTTACTGCAAAAGTTGGTATTGAAGCCGACAGTAGATACGGAGACAGGAACAGAATTGCTACAGTTGTTACTCCAGAACAAAACAATAGCATTGAATCTGATTGGGTCCCGTTTTGAAGTACGACGAGGAGAAGCTCTGGATTGCTGTAATTGAGAGAGCTATCAAAGATGCAGCAGGAAAAAATCTAGAGCTAAAGAAAGAAGCAATTAAATGGTTTGATTCAGAGTCTTTTGAAACTGTTTGTGAGCTAGCTAATCTCAGCTCTAAACGTATGAAAAGTATGTATGGGGGTTTTATGCAGAGAAAGGAAATAAAAGGATTATTGATTGATAATATTAAGGAGTGTGTACCTTACCTAATTCCAAACGGTAATTTTTATCGAGAGAGGACTTATGTTGGTAACTGTGATGAGGATACGATTACAGTTAAAATAGTGGGTAAAGAAGCTGGAAATTGGCGTAATTTTACTAAAGGAATCAGTGGTGATATTATTGATCTTTGGACTTTAGTTAAAGGTGATATAAATTCCGCTAAGAAGTGGTTAAATACTAAAGAAAACACAATAGAACATAAAATTACATCGTTTTCAGCAAGGCATTACTTAAATGATAAATCACCAATGCCAAAAGATATAATAGGCCCAAGAATTTTAACTCCAGGCGGTCTTTTGGTGATAGGTGGAACTCCTAAAATAGGAAAGAGTAATTTTCTACTTTCCATGTTGGTACATTTAGCTGCTGGAGTATCATTTCTTGGTATGAAGCCTGCAAAGCCACTTAAGATATTCTATCTACAGGATGAAATGGAATATGATTACATAAGGGAGCGCTTACAGAAGCTAAGAATCAGCAAGAAAATCCTTGATGAAGGGACAGAAAACTTAGTTATTACTAAAAAAGTACAGTTAACTTTGAATGTGGAAAAAATAAAAGAAATTATGTCGGAAAATCTCGATGTAAAAACAGTTGATCTTATAGTGATAGACTCTCTTTTTGATTATAGGAGTATGATCTCTTTTCTGCAAAATAGTATTGATGAACTACGCTCTATCACTAATCCTATGGCTGGAGTAATAGTTACACATTACACCAAAAAAGTGTCAACAACCACGTTAAAAAAGAATCCATTTCAAGCATTGAGTGGTGCTAATGTTTTAAGAAGTTTATATACATCTGGAGTAGTAATATTTAAACCTAGTCAGCATAGAAATGTTCTGCAAGTAATGTATGAACTCAAAAATGGAAGACCCATACCAACAAAATTCATCAGTGAAGTTAACGGACACTGGAAAACAGCTTAGTTGAATTTCATAAGTTAAATTTTAAATATATTGGGGAATTTTATGGATATCTATTGTGATTTTAATACAGCAGCTCCACATGGACATTACAAACCGTTATTAGAAAAAGAACAGCTAAAAGCTCAGCTTTTATTAAATATCAGATCATGCCTTTCATATCTATTACCAAGAGGAATTTTTCGTGGTGATAAGTTTTATGTAGGCAATGTACAAGGTGATAAAGGAAAGAGTCTAGTAGTAGAATTGAGTGGTAGTGAAGCTGGACTATGGCACGATTTTGCAACAAAAGAAGGTGGAGATATAATTGATCTTTGGGGAGCAGTGCATAGAAAAAGTACTAGAACAGAGTTTACTGAAGTAATGGACTCTATAGCTGAATGGCTTGGTCATTTCAAAAATTCAAGTAGTCCAACTGCATATTGGGATTATTACGATGAAAATGGCCAAGCTATTGTTAGAGTATATCGTTATGATGATAGTGGCAAGAGATATCTTCCTTTTGATATCAAAAAATCCACCTTTAGTGTACCAGAGATAAGACCACTCTATAATATTCCAGGTATTTTGAAGTCCGATAAAGTTATTCTTGTTGAAGGAGAAAAATGTGCAGAAGCGCTGATAGAGAAAGGCATAACTGCCACAACTGCAATGTCTGGAGCAAACGCAGACCCAAATAAAACAGATTGGACACCACTCAAAGGTAAACATGTGATTATTTGGCCAGATAATGATGAACCAGGTAAGAAATACGCTGAAAAATCTGCTATGAAACTTACTTGTCTTGGAGTTGAAGAACTTTACATTTTGGAAATACCTAAAGATAAACCAAAGGGTTGGAACGCTGCTGATTGTGTGAAAGAAGGTATAAATGTTGAAAAATTCTTATCTTCAATTCCTCAAGTTCCATATGTGAAAAAACTATCAACTACCGAGGAATTCTCGAAAGTTCAAAAAGCAGGGCGTCGCATTTCACTTTCAGCAATTCCAGTAATAAAGTATTTAAACGATAAATCACCAATGCCGAAAGACATAATAGCTCCAAGAATTTTAACTCCAGGAGGACTATTGGTGTTTGCAGGTGCACCTAAGGTTGGAAAAGGTGATTTTCTTATTTCTTGGTTATTACATATGGCAGGAGGAGTTCCATTTTTGAACATGATGCCCACAAGACCTTTGAAAATCTTTTACTTACAAACTGAAATTGGCTATCACTATATGCGTGAACGTCTTCAGCAGATTAAACTAAATGAAGAACTTCTTGAAATTGCTGGATATAACTTAGTTATTACACCACAAGTGGAGTTACTTCTAAATGATGATAGTATAGAGATTATTTTAGATAAAATAGAAAGTTCATTTGGCTCGAATGCAGTTGATATAATAGCAATAGATCCACTACGCAATATTTTTGATGCCGGCGAGAATAGTAGTGAAAATGACAACAATGCTATGTTATTCTTTCTACAAGAAAGGGTTGGTAAATTGAGAAAGCTGGCTAATCAAGATGCAGGGGTTATTTTAGTACATCATACAAAAAAGATTCAAAAGAAATCATTAGAAGAAGATCCCTTTCAAAGCTTTAGTGGAGCTGGTTCATTGCGAAGTTTTTATACTACAGGAATGATAATGTTTAGACCAAATGAACAACAAAGCTGTCGTCAGCTAATATTTGAGTTACGCAATGGTCATGCTATTGCATCAAAATACGTTGATAAAGTGAATAATTGCTGGCATACAACGGATTATGAATCACAAAGACTTGTAAACAAAGACTATGGTCAAAAGTTAGATGCAGAGCGTTCACGTAGGTACGATAATATTTTACAATTGATTTACGAAGAAGCACGGAAAGGAAATGTGTATACAACTAGTTCATTTTGTAAGTTATTCGAAAATAAAGCAGGACTTGGTAGCAATCATTCCATTCGTGATCGTATTGATGTTCTTGCTACAAAAGGTTATATTAAATTCAATAAAGAAGGCAAAAATGGAGCAAGGACCAAATATGGAATACTTTGTGTTGAAGGCATGGAAAAAAGAAGCAAAGTGTTTGATCATCAGCTAAACAAGGAAGTTACGATCTATGAGAAAATTTTACCAACTGATTACAAATCACCACAATATGGAGATGTTATTCCTGTAGAAAATCCAAATGTTTGGGTTTACAACGATTAGAGCCAAAATAGTAAAATCACTTATAAGAACTATAAACTAT
>NZ_JAHDJT010000068.1 GCF_023661085.1 Wolbachia pipientis | reverse complement strand
TGCGAAAAATTAAACAATAGTACGCCAAATACAAGCTCTCTTGTCATTTTAACCTATACAGATTGGGAAGTTAAACAAATAGCTTCACTACTATGATAAGGGTATCGGCGAAGGTTGTCAAGTAGTTTTTGTATCCACCATGGCTACAGTGTTCGCACGCAACTTCTACTGAATTGTGCTCTCTCTTCGATAACGTGGCGGAAATGCCTAATTAATCCCTGAATCGGCCAAGCTGCAGCATCACCAAGTGCGCAAATCGTATGCCCTTCTATTTGAGTTGTAAGATCAAGTAACTTATCTATTTCACCAGGTCTAATGTTCCCTGTTACCATCCTTTTCATAATTCTCCACATCCATCCAGTACCTTCACGACATGGTGTACATTGCCCACATGATTCATGCATATAGAAATGCGATAGCCTCTCTATTGCAGCTATTATGTCAGTTGATTTATCCATTACTATGACAGCAGCAGTACCAAGACTTGATTGTACACCTATTAGTGAATCAAAATCCATTTCAATAGTATCACATATAGATTTCGGAATAAGTGGCACTGAAGATCCGCCAGGTATCACAGCAAGTAAATTATCCCAACCCTCTCGCACTCCACCTGCGTATTTTTCAATTAACTCACGCAGTGGAATTCCGAGCTCTTCTTCAACATTACACGGGTTGTTTACGTGTCCCGAAATACAAAATATTTTAGTACCGGTATTGTTTGGTTTGCCAAGAGACGCAAACCATTCTCCTCCACGACGCAGAATATCTGGAACCATAGCTATGGTTTCAACGTTGTTTATCGTGGTTGGACAGCCAAAAAGCCCAACACCTGCAGGGAATGGGGGCTTCATGCGAGGAAAGCCCTTTTTTCCTTCAATTGATTCAAGCTGAGCTGTTTCTTCTCCACATATGTAAGCTCCTGCTCCCCTATGTATAAATACATCGAGGTCATAGCCCGATTTACAGGCATTTTTTCCAATCAGTCCTTCCTTATAGGCTTCCTCAAGTGCCTTTTTTAGAACTAAATATTCATTATAAAACTCACCCCTGATATAAATATACGCAACTGACGCGCAGATTGCTCTTCCAGCCAGAAGAATACCCTCAAGTAGCTTGTGTGGCTCATATCGTAATATATCTCTGTCTTTGCATGTACCTGGCTCTGACTCGTCTGCGTTAACTACTAAATATGTTGGTTGTTCTTTTGAAGGATTTTTGGGCATAAAGCTCCACTTAAGACCGGTGGAAAACCCTGCACCCCCTCGACCTCTTAAGCCAGATTTTTTTACTTCATCAATGATTTTCTCTGACCCTAAATCCAGTAGCTCTTTTGTTTTTTGCCAATTACCACGTTTTTTTGCATCCTTAAGTAGTGAAGTTCCTTTACCACTCAAATTAGTGAATATTTTGTCTTGTTCTTTCACCATGGCTTTTGAAACCTTAGTGAAGGAGTAACGCTTGAAACGAACTCCTCTCACGCTTATTTGTTAATTTTATAAAATTAGCCGTATAGGATACAACCCTTACTCACGTAAAGATACACACCCAGTTGAGAACTTGCAAGAAAAATTAAAGTAAATTACGTAATAAAATGGAATTGAGTCAATAAAAAATTTTTGTCGTTACTAACTTCAACCAAGTTTCTATGGTTTGCTATTTAAACTACTGTAGCTAAATCAACAAATTTTAATATAAGGAAAAAACATTATGAGTGTGACAAGAGAAGCGTTTAGAACACAGCGGGTGAAAATCCAACCTAGGCAAAGTTTAGAAAAATTTAAATTTAATAATAAGCCCGCACATATACTACAGATATGGGAGCTGCATATTGTAGAGACTCTTGTAACCTTGTATTTTTGGACTATTGTCGTACCAATTTTCGATAGCCTCATTAATGTAGTGAAAAATATTTCCTCTTTCCCGGAGAAATTTGTTATATTCTTTTGGGTTACTGACTTTCATTTTCTGTAGCATATTCTTTCTTAGGTAATTAAATAGCTACTCTATAATGAATTTTGTCAGTAACCACTAGGTTTTTTAGTTGCCATGCAACAAAGCCTCATAGGTTCCACCTAACTGACTTGTTAGTTTGTTTAACCTGCTCCCTAATGCTTTTTCTGTTTTTTCGATTACATTATCCTTACTTAAACTTCCCTTCTTATCAACTACACTTCATATTTCTTTCCACTGCACATATCCCATCATAATTTTGAGCATTTCAATTATCATATACCATAATAAAAAAGTCAACCTCACACCTTGGGTTACAGCTTTACTAGATCCTAAAAACTAGCTAAAATGGGCAAACATTTACGAATTGAATTTAGTGTGCAATCAGCAAACAAGGGTATTGATATCAACAATACTCTGCAGAGTAGCAATATGGTATGATCACATGCTTTTTATTGACCTGGTTAATATAATCAGTAGAGAGTTTTGTTCTGCAAAAGACGTTTACTACAACATATTGCAATTGTTTGGAATTGCAGGACTGGGTGCTATGGTAAGGCCACTTGGCGCATTTGTATTTGGTCACATTGGTGACAGATATGGAAGGAGGGTAGCGTTAACAATTGCCATTTTGCTAATATCGATTCCGTCTAGCCTCGTTGCGTTTATTCCAGGTTATAGTCGGATAGGTGTAGCTTCCACTATGTTGCTCCTTGCAATCCATCTAACACAAGGGATTGCGCTCGGCGCTGAACAAGGAGGCAGTTCTGTTTATCTCATAGAGCATTTACCTAATAAGAAAAAGCTAGGAATGTTTTTTGGAGTAATAAGTTTTGGTCGCTCCATTGGCGTTTTGCTTTCTGTGGCAATGGTGGTCATCTGTAAAAAAATCACTGATTTTAACGCTTGGGGTTGGAGAATACCGTTTACTTTTTCAGCTGTTTTGGGACTGATTAGTGCATATAGTATATACACATTAGGAGAAACTCCAGCATATGAAAAAAGTCGAGAACAAAGAAATTTACCTGATTTGCCAATAATAGAGCTTATAAAACGCTACAAGAGAGCTCTTACACTTGCTATTTTAATATCTATACCCGTTAATGTTGCTGTTGGATTCACCATATTTCTCAGAACAATTGCAAAGGAAATAGTATCGGTTGAGACGTATGTAACAACATATGTCAACGAAGTTGTGCTCATTATAACCAGTGTATTAATGCCGATATCTTCAATAGCATTTGGAATGTTAGCTGATAAGGTGGGAAAAGAGCGGACTGCAATCCTATTCATAGTGATTACTATGGTACTGTGTTGTCCCATGTTATCTATTGCATACCACTATAAAAGTTATCTTATAATTATGCTTAGTGTAATGGTTCTTTCTATAGTAGAAAGGGGTATAAATCCTATAGGAATAGTCGCATCTGAACTCTTCCCCGCTAATGTTAGATTTAGTGGAGTGAGTTTATCACGCAACATCTCTTATGCTTTGCATGGCGGATTTACTCCGATGATATGTACTTGGTTTACTATAACATTCCCTCAAATAAACTTTGCTGCTGGGCTTTATATAATCTTCTGCTTATTGATCAGTTTGGTGGCAATATTGCAAATAAAACCACAAGATAAAGATTTTGATTGGTAAAAATTCTGGGGTATAAATCATACACTTTCTGTTAGTGAAATTGAAAGGATTGCAAGATTAAAAGAGAGACACTCAACTTAACCAGTACACGCTGGAATGACAAAGCCTAATTAGGTTCTCAGTTTTTCAAAAAAATCTTTTAGCAAAAAAGAGCACTCTGTTTCTAATATCCCACCATAAACTTCAGGTACATGGTTGCAAAATTGGAATATTTTAGCACCATTTTCAATTCCTCCACCTTTTGGATTATAAGCTCCAAAATACAATCGTTTAATTCTTGCAAAGGAGATAGCTTGAGCACACATAGGGCACGGTTCTAATGTTACATACACGTCAGCATCACAAAGTACTGACGTTGAAAGCAATCTACATGCTTGTCTAATTACTAACATCTCCGCATGTGCAGTTGGATCGTTGGATATGTTGTGCGCGGAAGAAACAACATTGCTTCTACTCACTATTACAGCGCCTATGGGAACTTCGTCACTTTTTTGGGCAAGTTTTGCTTGCTCTATTGCAAGCTCCATATATCGGTATCTAAACACTTTCCTCTGCTAATCTTCTTTTTTAAATTGTGTTAGCTGCTGCCTTAATAAACGACACAAAAAGAGGATGAGGAGAAAAAGGCCTTGATTGGAACTCCGGGTGAAATTGCACGCCGATAAACCATGGGTGATTTTCCAGCTCCACTGCCTCTATACACGCTCCATCTCCTGATATACCACTGCATATCAACCCATTTTTTTCTAAATCATCTTTATAATCTAAATCAATTACGTATCTGTGTCTATGCCTTTCTGAGATGGTAATATCACTATACGCATCCGCCATTTTGGAATTTGGGCTTATATTACATTTATACGCCCCAAGTCTCATGGTTCCACCAAGGTCAATATTCTTATTGCTAGCTAGCTTAATGATCGGATGCTTACAGGTACAAAATTCTTCGGAGTGCACATCTTCAAGCTTAATGACATTGCGAGCAAATTCAATAACTGCAAGCTGCATACCAAGACATATTCCAAAAAATGGGATATTACGCGTGCGAGCGTAACTTATTGCCGATATTTTACCTTCTACTCCATCATCACCAAATCCACCTGGAACGAGGATTGCATGGGAATTCTGCAATTTCTCTTCTATGAGTTTTTTGTTGATAGGTTCTTCACTCTTCTCCCTTGAATTAATCCAATTTATTTTTACCTTGACCTTATTACTAATTGCACCATGGTTTAATGCTTCAACTAGTGATTTATACGCATCGGGGAATTCAGTGTATTTTCCTACTATAGACACAGTAACTTCCTGTGTTGGGTGTCTCATAGAGTGTACTATTCGATCCCATTCAGTTAGGCTTGGTTTTGGCTTATTCAAGTTAAAATGTTCCAAAACTTGTGTACCAAGTCCACACTGATTATATAAAACCGGTAGCTCATATATATGGCTCACATCAGGGGCAGGTATTACATTAGGCAAAGAAACGTTACAAAGATTGGCTATTTTTCTTCTTTGATTATCAGAAATTTCTTTCTCGCTACGACATAATATAATATCTGGTTGCAACCCCGCAAAGTTTAACTCTCGAATTGAATGCTGTGTTGGTTTTGTTTTTAATTCTTGAGCTGCAGTAAGATATGGTACCAAGGTCAAGTGTATAAGGATAACTCTTTGTTTTCCAAGCTTATAGCTGATTTGACGTATGGCTTCCAAAAAAGGTTGGCTTTCAATATCACCTACAGTTCCGCCAATTTCACATATTACAAAATCTAAACCTTCCGTACCATTAAAAATAAACGATTTGATTAAATCTGTCACATGAGGAATAACTTGCACAGTTTTGCCCAGATAATCACCATGCCTTTCTTTCTTCAGTAACTCATGATACACTTTACCAGTTGTTACATTGTCGTCTTTGGTTGCTTTAATTCCAGTAAAGCGCTCATAATGCCCAAGGTCCAAATCAGTTTCAGCACCATCTTCTGTGACGAATACTTCCCCGTGTTGAATTGGGTTCATTGTTCCAGGATCAATATTCAGATACGGATCAAGTTTCCTGATACGGACTCCAAAGCCATGAGCTTGAAGAAGTGTGCCTACACTTGAAGCAACTAAACCCTTGCCAAGTGATGAAACGACCCCGCCTGTTACAAAGATAAATTTAGCTTCCTTCATCAATTTTCAAAAGGAACAGAAGTAGATTCATTTTCTTGTTTTTTTTCTAGTATGATTTTTTCTGCAATTGACTTCTTATGCACATCTTTTGAACATAATCCTGATAATAGCAATGTGTTTATAATAAATAATCCGGCAACTATAGCTGTTGTTTTGCTAAGCGGGTTTGCAGAAGATTTCACCGGAATCATTGAATTGAGCCCCTGCTGTGAATTGCTAAAGCCACTCAGCGGACTACTCCCAGGTGGCTGCAAGAGCACTAAAATTACTAGAACAACAACTAATATTATTTGGAGCGCACTGAGTATCGTTACTGACATTGTAATAGGGCTGAAAATAAAAATTTTAGGAGCATAAAGTACATAAGTCAAGAGATCTGTTCAAGTAAACGAGCGTTGTGTCTGGAATAACAGAGATTTATTAAATATTTTACCTTAAGATCCTAATTTCTTATTATAGGGAATACGCAGCAAGCAATTTATTGATGGTGAAAGATTACAAAAAAGGGCATAGAAAGCGCTTAAGGGAGAAAATTATTCTGGATAATGGACAATCACTGCTCGATTATGAGGTTTTAGAGCATATTTTGTACTCAGCATACAGTAGAATTGACGTAAAGCCAGTAGCAAAGAGTTTGATAGAGAACTTTGGTAGTTTAAATAAGGTTTTTAATGCTGATTTAGAAGTACTGCGAAACATTGATGGAGTCAACAACGCAGCTATATCTGCCATTTTTTGTGTAAAACAAGCCTTTGTTCGCTCTGCAAGAGAAGAAATAAAGGACCTGCCTATAATCAATAATTGGAAAAAACTGCTTGATTACTTAAGAATAAGCATAGGAAGCCTCAATAAGGAAAACTTTCGCGTCATTTACATGAATAAAAAGTATCGTATAATGGCGGAAGACTTGCAAAACGTCGGCACAATAGATCAAACACCCCTTTATGTTAGAGAAATCATAAAACGTGCTCTTTTAATTGGCTCAACGTCTATTGTAATATCTCACAACCATCCAAGCGGGGATACACAGCCTTCAAGTAGCGATATATCCCTCACTAGGTAACTAGCAGAGGCTTGCAAAAGTGTAGGAATAGAATTAGTAGACCACATTATTATCACATTCGATAGCTATTTTAGTTTCAAGGAAAATAGGCTGTTGTGAAAGCTTTTATAGCTACAGTTTTACCAATGTTTTGGAAGAAGGGAGATGAGTCAAAAAACTGCTTGACAACCTCCACCAGTCCCATTATCATAGTAGTGAAGTTATTTGTTTAACTTCCCAATCTGTACAGGTTAAAATGACAAGAGAGCTT
>NZ_JAHDJT010000067.1 GCF_023661085.1 Wolbachia pipientis | reverse complement strand
AGATAAAGAAAAGATTGAGGAACTAATCCAAGCTAGACCCGATAAAGACACGATGTGTGCAATACTCTATTCCAAACCTGATAAATCATATTTTTTTGAGCAGAACATTGCTCAGCTTACTTTTAACCATGAATTAAGAGATATGTTCCAATCATGTGATGTTGATTTTATTAAAAATGGAGGTGAATACCTTGCTCAGGGACAGAAAATCGATGATCAAAGGGTTGGTCATAATGACGTTTCCTGGTGCAAGGATCTTTACATTTTATAAACAGCTAATTTAATAATAATTTAACCATTGGGAATGTAAAATTATAATATATTAATTAGCTAGAGGGTAAAAATGTCAACAAATTGGTTTCATGATTTTTTTTTCGGTTCTAATGAATCGGCAATAGAAGCACTAGAAAAACTTCAAAAGATGGATGCTGAGCAGTTTCAAAAGGTGTTTAGTGCGTTAAAAGAATTCCAAGAAGCTCAAAAGATTGATGCTAAACAGTTTGAAGAGGTATTTATTGCATTAAAAGAATGGCAAGAAGCTCAAAAGATCGACGTTGAGCAGTTTAAAAAGGTATTTAGTGCATTAGAAGAAAAGATTGGTACTGAGCAGTTTCAACGTATGCAAGAGCATCTAAACGGTCTGCAAGAAAAAGTGGAAACACTTACAGAAACAGTAGCAGATCAAGAAAAAATAATGCTGACTTGTTGTGTCGTAGCAAGTGTTATCGCTGTAGCAGCAATTAGTTTTATTGGCTTCTGCATCTACCAGGGAATTAAGAGCGAAAGAGAGAAGCAAAAGGGCTTGTTAGGTACATCAAGCATAAAACTTAATAATGACCTAGGCCAATCAATCAAACCAGACACAAAATTTGGTGCAAATGAGAATAACTCGAATAAACTACGAGTGGATGGTTTTCGAGGTAATGAATTGCCAATAGCGGATCTATAACACTCTTCATTGCAAAGGTGTTACATAACTTGTAACACCTCATGGCCTGAATTAAGGTAATCCGAGATCTTTAGCTACATAGTTCGCATCTTAATTTGGTTGTGTTTTATTAAAAAAAAACTTAGATTTACTTCATAATCAACGCTGCGATTTAATGACTAAAACTTGGAATTTATTGCAAACAGGGCAGAAAGAGGGCTACAAAATTGCATATACAAATGCTCGCATTATCGATCCAGAAACTAAACTCGATATAAGAGGTTCACTGTTAACCGAAGGGAGTACAATAGTTGATTTTGGTGAGTCGTTATTTTCAAATGGAGTTCCAAGTGAGATTGACGAGACAATAGACTGTGAAGGACTTATTCTCATGCCAGGTCTTATTGACATTCACGTGCATTTTCGTGAACCAGGCCAGGAGCATAAGGAAACTATACACACAGGTAGCAAATCTGCGGCTGCCGGAGGCGTTACGACTGTGGTTTGCCAGCCTAACACTGCTCCGGCAATTGATAGCGTTGTTTTGGCTCAATATTTGAAATATAGAGCGCTTGAAACTTCACATGTAAACGTTGAATTTTACGCTAAAATCACCACTTCAGAAGAAAAGTTGACTGAAATGGCACTTTTAAAGGAAGCAGGTGCAGTTGGATTTACTGACGATGGTATGCCGGTTATGAATCCAATGATTATGAGGCAGGCGCTACTTTATTCAAGTATGCTGAGTGTTCCGATTGCTCAGCATGCGGAAGATTTAAATTTATCAGCAGGTGGTGCAATCAATGAAGGTAAGATTTCTGAGGAATTGGGAGTAAAGGGAATTTTAAGTGCTTCGGAGTCGGTCATGGTAAGTCGCGATATACTGCTCATGAAAGATATGGAAAACGTGCACTATCACATTTTACACGTTTCTGCAAAAGATTCACTCGACGCTATTAAATGTGCAAAAGACTTAGGACTGAATGTCACATGCGAAGTAACGCCTCATCACTTTACTTTAACTGAAGATATAGTGAAACAACATGGAGCAATTGCAAAAATGAATCCACCACTTCGCACCGAAGAAGATCGATTGGCTATGATTGAAGGTTTAAAAACAGGTGTGATTGATTGCATTGCAACTGATCACGCGCCACATGATCGTAGTTCCAAAGATCTGCCACTTGAGAACGCTGCATTTGGTATCGTAGGTCTTGAGACAATGCTGCCTCTTTCACTTGAACTTTACCACAGTGGGCAAATGAGCCTATTTGACGTACTTGCAAAATTAACATATAAACCTGCGGATATAATACACGTACCACGTGGTCGTATACAAAAAAACCTTACCGCAGACTTAATTTTAGTTGATCTAAATTGCGAATGGGAAATTAAAATTGACAACTTTGCTAGTAAATCAAAAAATTCTCCTTTTGATGGGCGCAAAGTAAAAGGCCACGTAGTGCGCACTATTGTATCCGGCAAAACTGTGTACTCACACAAGTGATATGTCCGCTCGGAAGCCCTAGTTCCGGTTAACTATATCGATAACTGACAACTGCATTTTTACGCATATCATCCAGTAGTAAGTTGCTTTGTATCATAATCTTTTGTTGGTATATCTGCTGTTTAATAGCTTCTGTATCTGCCGTATTGCTTTTGATATCACACAACATCATTAACCTGGCAGTGCTATTTTCTCTGAATTCTACTATTTCATTTACCTCTGTTTTACTGAATAAAGCCTGTAAATCAGGGTTTAAATCCCGCATTTTTATTTCAAATTCTTTTGCATTTGGCAACTTGAGATTATCTGCCAATTTATCAAAATTTAAACAATTAACTTTCTGCTCTTTGAGATCATCTAATGAACTTTCAGAACTTTTAACCACGACCTGTTTTAATTTTAAAGTGCTTTCCAGTAGTGCATGATCGAGTTGTACCTTATCTATTACTTTTACAATAGAGTAACCTTCGCTAAGGCTGACTGGACCTGCTATGTCACCAGTTTCTAGTCCTTCTAAAGCGCTCTTGAGGTTGCCTTTCAATTGATTTAAATTAACTGTTGCTTTACGCATCTTTATTGGAGGTTCTGGAATAAAGTCATTATTACTGTTGCGTAATTTTTTCGCTAAATCTTCAGCTATACTATAAACATTCTCACTCTCTTGGCTAGGAACTATAAACTCTTGGAACGTGATAAGATAGTCTGGCTTTTCTATTTGCCCTTTTGCATCATTTACTTCCTTGTTGCTTATATTGATAAATGGCACGATTCTCATTTCAATAATTTTGCCCCACAAAAGCTGACATTTTATTTGTTTTTTTAAAATGTCAAGGTCTATATCATGTTCTTTTATATATTGAGCAATTTCATCATCCTTAATTTTAAAGTTTTGAGTTAGAAATGACGCGATGGCATCATTTAACTCTTCATCACTCAATTTTATATTTAACCTTTGCGCCTCATTGATAATGATAATTTCGTCTATTAGCTGCCTCAGAATTTGAAGCCTTAGCTCCTTTCCGCTTTGAGTGTGAAACAGTGAATTGATCAGATTAACGCGTTTTTCAATATCTAAATTTGAAATTGGTTCACCATTTACATCTGCAATAATTTCAATCTCAACCGCAAGCAACTTAATTGGCAATATTATCAACAATAAAATTAGTATTTTACGCATAAGCAAGATTGTTTAGTTAATGATCAATTCTATAATAAATATTAAGTCAATACTAGCCAATAGGTGACTTTTGTAAATTTTTTTATCTAATATATTCATAGGTGTTTTTGATTTATTAACACAGTAGTGCTACGTTAATACAAATTAGTAAAATGAATAAAAATTTTGAGCGCTTTCAAATTAGGTGTTTTGGTTTCTTAAGTGTAGCATTGTTGAGAAATAAACTAGTTTATGTATGACAAGCACAGGTGAAACTATTTTTGCTTTATCAACCGTATTTGGTAAGTCAGGAATTGCAGTAATCAGGATTTCAGGTAGTCACGCGCTTAAGGCTTTAAATCATTTTTATATTAAAAAAGACATCAAACCTAGATTTGCTACTTTAGTTGATCTATATGATAATTCAGGTCAATTGATTGACAATGGAATAGTCATTTATTTTCCTGCTCTAAACAGCTTTACCGGCGAAGATGTTATAGAATTGCAAGTGCATGGAAGCAAAGCAGTTATAAAGATTATCTTGGAGGAATTATCAAAAGTCTTTGTCATGGCTAAGCCTGGGGAATTCTCACTTAGAGCCTTTCTAAACGGCAAGTTTGACTTAACACAGATAGAAGGAATTGCAGACTTGATTGATGCTGAGACAAAAATGCAAGCTAAACAAGCAATTAGGCAGATGTCAGGAGAATTGGAGAGGCTATACAGTGGTTGGAGACAGAAATTGATAGCAATGCAATCTAGAGTCGAGGCATATATAGACTTTCCAGAGGATATTGCAACAGAAAGAAATGAACTGGAAAAAGTCAGTAATGAAGTGCAAGTTCTCGTGCAGTCAATACAAGATCACCTAGATGATAATAGACGTGGTGAAAGATTGCGTGAAGGTTTACATATTGTGATAACTGGCGAGCCAAATGTTGGTAAATCAACGCTATTTAATTTCCTTGCCAAACGTGATATTGCTATTGTTTCTGAATATGCAGGCACAACAAGGGACGTACTTGAAGCTCATATTGACATTGGCGGATATCCGATCATCCTTTCTGACACTGCTGGAATTCGTGAGAGTTCAGATCCGGTAGAATCAGAAGGCATAAGTCGTGCGAGAAAAAAGTCTTGTGAAGCTGATTTAAGAATAGAATTATTTCCTTTTAAACAGCGTCACAATATCAATTGCAGTGTTACAAATAGTGACACCATTTACGTGCTGAGCAAAGCTGACGATACCACCGATAATCACAACATAAGAATTAACAACATAGATTTTTTACCTCTTTCTATTTTGAAAGGAATAGGCACAGAGAAGCTGATCTCTGTGATTAAAGAAAAAGTAGAAGAAAAATTTGGCTGCGATAGAGACGCTCCTTTGATTACTCGGCAAAGACACAGAAATTGCATGCAGAGAGCCATAGAACATTTACGGTGTTTTAATATAGACAATCCAATTGAACTAATATCCGAAGACTTAAGGCTTGCAGCAATTGAACTTGGTGCGGTAACTGGGGTTATTAGTGTTGAAGAAGTATTGGATGATATATTCAATAACTTCTGTGTGGGCAAGTGAAATTTTTATAGATTGCTTGGAATCAAATGTTGTGATAAAAAAGAAGTGGACGGATGGCCGAGTGGTTTAAGGCACCAGTCTTGAAAACTGACGTACGTGATGAGCGTACCATGGGTTCGAATCCCATTCCGTCCGTATACTGTTTAACATAACTCAAGTCCGACCTGTTAGCCCATTTTTGCTCAATGTGTGTGCCTTTTTCTGGGTAAGGTCATTCGGTATTTATGGACGACCTCTACCTGAAGCATTTAATGCAGCCTAAGAGGATTTGTTTTGACACACATCTTGCAGTATTTCCAAGTTCACGCTAAGGTATCTGCATATCAATGTTTATTACTTTTTTACCATTTATGGGTACTATTTTTAAAATTACGTGAGGCTTAGGATGTCTGAATATTATTCTACTGGAGGGACAAAACACTTTATCCATGGTATCGACTATCAAAAATTGTTGCTAATGCTGTTTTTTAGACGTGCAGTGGATAGAAAAGTACTTTTTCCGCTTAGCTACAGAAATGAGTTCTGCTGCAGGTTTTGACGATATTGTTTTCCGGTATGAGCGAAATGGGACAACAGTGTATATGCTTATACAAGTTAAACATAAACAAGACGGCAACCGGAAGATCTGTATAAGTGACTTACTGACAAAAAGTGGTGAACTTAACTTAGCAAAACACTTTGCTGCCTTTTTAAAAATTCAAGGTAATGAAGAATTCAAGAACAAAATAAAGGATTTTTTTACTGTTATAAATGCTGATTTTGACCGTGAAAGTCTAGCAAGCAAGGGAGTTACAGTTGAAAAAATAGAAACACAGAATGAGTTTCTGAATATAGGCAATAGTGTAAAATATAAGCTTAGATACTTACGTAATAGTATTGTTCAATACTTAAAGCAAGGAATAAGTGCTGAAGGTAGGGAAGTAAGTGATGAATAAGTAAAAGGCTTTTTGAATGAACTAGTATTTGTAGTGAATTTGCCCAATGGTGTTGAGTTAGAAAAGTTAATCAGAGATGAGGTAAGCAATAACTTGGCCGAAAAGTTCAAATACTTTGGTGATGATGACTTTGTTTTCAATGCCCTTTCCACAATGATGTCAAACTGGATGAAGGATAAAAGAGGGCGTTTTCTCACACCAGAAGAAGGTGAGAAGTTTTTTGAAAAAATTGAGCAATTTCCCAGGACTTTGAGTGGGATGAAAGAGAGCCTAGATGAAATAAGTAATAGTTATAAAGGAACCGAAGAGACTATGAAAGAGATATATAAACTGCTGTATGAAAATAGTGAAACAATAAATGGAATATATGTAGCAGTAACAGCACGAGATAACGGGCAAAGGTCCCACAAGAAACCTTATGCTTCTCATGACAAAAAAACGAAAGCGAAAGAAGAAGGAAATATAGAAGAATTAGATGAATTTGATGAAATAGAGGCTTTAAAATTTGTTAAAAGTGCTTTGAACATAGAAAACAATTTACAGAATAAGGAAATAAAAAAACTGGCACAGGAACTACAATATTCCCAATTGACTTTGAAACTAGCGGTGACATATATTAGTGAAGAAAATATTGCATTTAGCTGTAGGGGTAGAAAAGGAATTAGAGTTAGTGACTATCTGAAAAAGTATGAAAAGATAGCAGAGAAGCTACTTGACTTTAAGCCCGAATATAAAAGTGATCGTTATGCTAAAGTAACGTTCATAGCTTGGAAAATTACAATTGATGTTATAGTGCAAAAAAAATTTGGACCGGAAGCATTGGGCATTCTAGTAATAATGGCCTACCTTGATTCTAATGATATTTGTATAGAAGAAATTTTTTCCAAGGCAATAGCAGAAGACGAGAAAAGGGTGTGGAATGCTGTTAAGCTACTTGATAGATACTCAATAATTAACTTAAGGGAAGGAATAGTAAATATTCACA
>NZ_JAHDJT010000066.1 GCF_023661085.1 Wolbachia pipientis | reverse complement strand
ACGCCAATATCATAAGATAGATAGTGAATAACTAGCTACTCGGGGTTTCTTTTGCCTTTTTTCTGCTTAGTTTAGTTATGCAAGAAGTGCATTTTCAATCTCTTTTCTATACAAATACCAAAAATATATCTAAAAATTATAACGAATTCCTACCTTTAAAGTTGCATCTGGCATTTTTAATGCTTTTAAACCACTTAGTTGCCCGCCTACGGTAATACCAACTGTACCAACTATCTGTGGAGTAATTTCATAATCAACACCAACCTTTAGTTTATAGGAAATAGAACCCAGTATTTTGTCTATTAGAGGTAATATTTTTCTCTCATCTGCTACTGTAGTTGTTATTTCTCTTGTCAATGGAGGTGTTATCTCGTTTTTTACTGAAGGTTTTATTTCGTCTTTCACCAGTAGTTTTGGTTCTTCTTCAGCTGTAGGTTTTGGTTTTTCTTCCACAGGTAGTTTTGGTTCTTCTTCCGTCGGCGGTTTTGGTTCGTCCTCTACTGGTGGTTTCAATTTATCTTTTGCTGTAGGAGTTGGTTTTTCTTTCACCGATGGTTTTGTTTTGTCTTTTGCTGGCGGTTTTGACTTTTCTTTTACCGATGGCTTTTTTGTATCCTTTTTTTCTCTTTTTTTTGTTCCTACAACTAAATCTCCAACAAAATCAAACACATCACCAAGAATACTTCTCATTTTTCGTGGCTCTTCCATTGCTAGATCTTTAAGACCTTTACTGCTACCAAAAGGTACGATTTGGAGATATCCTCCTAAGCCTACACCAACATAAAGTTTCACTGGATTAGTATCAGGATTAGGATAATAACGGTAATTTGCTAGCAGAGCAGCTCCTATGTTCTGTAGTGACCGAATCTCACTTAGAACCTCAAGTTCGAACTTGGATTTTTTGTTATAATGATAACCAAAAACAACTCCAGGCTTCATTTTAAAGCCATCATCCCACCCAGCACCAAAGTTTAAACCTGTGTAGTATTTATCTTCTAAATCAGTTGCATCCTTTGCTACACCTGCTAAAGATGAAGTAAGCAATATGGCAAAAGCAAATAATTTCTTCATCTCCACATGGACCCCATACTGTGTTTGTCCTTCTTCAAAACAGGTTGGATTAAGAGGGAATAAGCATCTCAACAATTCTGTTTGCTGGTGATAAATTTTTTATCCCGAGTATAATTTATTCATGGTAATGTATTTTTTAGATTACACTTAAATATGACATTCCATATAACACTTAAAGATAAAACTCAGCCTAGACATTAAAAATTATACCGAACTCCTAACTCCAAAACTGCATCTGGTATTTGTATCGGTGGTTTAAAATTACTTAGCTGACCGCCCATGGTAATACCAACTGCGCCAATTATCTGTGGAGTAAATTCATAATCAACACCAACCTTCAGTTTATAAGAAATAGAACCTAGTATTTTGTCTACTAAAGATTGACCAGGGGACTCTGTACCATAAACACCCGGAGTAGTGCTATCTACTATAGCGCCGCTTGTACTATCGGTTGTAGTAGTAGTGGTAGTTTCATCATCACTTGTAGTAGTGGTAGTTCCGTCACCACTTGTAGTAGTGGTAGTTTTATCATCTTCATCAGTTCGAGTTCCACCACCAAAGCCAAAAGGTACTATCTGGAGGTATCCACCCAAACCTCCACTAACGTATAGCTTAACAGGATCGATATCAAGGTCAGGATAAAAACGGTAGTTTGCCAATAAGCTAGCGCCTATGCTCTTCAATGACTGAATATTGCTGAGAACTTCAAGTTCAAATTTAGAGTTTTTATCATGATGGTAACCAAAAACAATGCTAGGTTTCACTATAAAGCCGCCGCCCCAGCCGGCACCGAAGTTTAAACCTGCGTAATACTGACCTTCTAAATTAGCCGCTACATCACCCGCTACACTCGCTAAAGATGAGGTGAGTAATACAGCTAAGGCACATAATCTCTTCATTTTCATATAACTCCTCATACAAAAAAAATATATATAATGCACAAGTATATAACTTTTATATTAAAAAAGGTATAACTATAAAATTAAGGATCGCTACTTAGATTTTTATATAACTATGTTTACTATCTTATTTGGCACAGCATATATAGCGCGAACTTTGCTTTGATCGATCCTGTTGGACATAGAGTCTATTGCTACTTTCTTTAATTCTTCTTGAGATAAGTCAACTGCCACCTCGATTGTTGCACGCAATTTTCCATTGATCTGAACTGCCACAGTCACCATGTCATCAATTAGCAGTGACTTGACAGCTTGTGGCCAAGGCCTTAGATATAGCATACCTTCGCCTCCTATTTCTTGCCATAAGTTTTCAGCCAGGTGTGGTATAAATGGCTCAATTACTCTGATTAGTATACATATACCTTCATCAATAAGAGATTTTCCATCTTTCACATCTATTTCAGCTATTAAATTTGTCATTTCACGGAACTTTGCCACTACACAGTTTAATCTGCAACTTTCCAAGTCATCTGTAAGTCCGTGCAAGAGCTTATGTATTTTTTTTCTGTATTCTAGAAGTTGACCCGTAACATTTTCATTATCATAGCTTGTAGTCACAGGTCTTAGCTGCATTACCATACGCCACAATTTATTTATATAGCGAGAACAACCTTCTACGCCATCATCAGACCATTCCATATCTTTCTCTGGAGGAGTGTCAGATAAGACAAACAAGCGAGCAGTATCAGCACCGTACTTTTCTATGATAAAATTTGGGTCAACTGTATTTTTTTTTGATTTGCTCATCTTCTCAACTTTTCCAACTTGAACCTCAGCACCTTGTGCCATCAATTCCTTTGCTTCTTCAGGAAAAAGCCATTTACCATTCTCATCTTTGTAAGTTACATGGCAAACCATTCCTTGAGTGATCAAAGTGGAGAAAGGTTCCTTAATATCAAGGTAACCACACTTGGTCAAAGCACGGCAAAAAAATCGCGAGTAAAGCAGGTGCAAGATCGCATGTTCTATTCCACCTATATAATAATCTACAGGCATAAAACGATTACACGCATCCTTATTGATAGATTTATTTTCACTACAAAATGCAGCAAAATACCAGGAAGATTCAAAAAAGGTGTCAAATGTATCAGTTTCACGCTCTGCTTGCTTTCCACATTTTGGGCAATCAACGAATTTCCATGTTGGGTGTTTATCAAGTGGATTACCACCACTTTTACATTCCACATCCGTTGGCAGAACTACAGGAAGGTCTTTTTCCAGCACTGGCACAGTACCACAATCTTTACAATATATAATAGGTATAGGGCATCCCCAATAACGTTGCCTTGAAATTCCCCAATCATGTAAGCGATAGTTTATCGTTTTTTTGCCTATTCCTTTTTCTTCGAGCTTTTTAACGGTTACTTTCTTTGCTTTGCTGACCGTCAATCCGTTTAAAAACTCAGAGTTAAACATTATCCCATCGCCGGTGTATACTTCTTTTAAGGTCTCTGTGGCTTGTGCACCCTCTTCACGAATTACAGGAATAATTGGCAAATTATACTTCTGTGCAAATTCAAAGTCACGCTGATCATGTGCAGGGCATCCAAAAATTGCACCTTCTCCATACTCCATCAATACAAAATTCGCTATATAAAGTGGCAATTCCTTGTCAAGAAATGGGTGTTTGACGTTCAATCCAGTGTAAATTCCAAATTTTTCGTCATTTTCCCCCTTTGGTTTTATATCATCAATTGTCATTCCAGCGCGTGACGCTGGAATCCATTCATCTTTTTGCTGGATCCCAGTGTCGAAGCACTGGGATGACAAAACTTCAGGAGCATCTGAAAGCATGATATCCTGCACAATAGGGTGCTCTGCTGCTACCGCAAGAAAAGAAGCTCCAAACAAAGTATGAGGAGAAGTTGTAAAAATCTTTAGTTTCTTATTTAGGCCAACTATTTCAAACTCTATAGTCACCCCTTCGGATTTTCCTATCCAGCGCTCTTGCATTGTTTTGACTTTTTCTGGCCAATTTTTTAAATCTTGCAAGCACTTGAGTAAATCTTCAGCAAAATCAGTAATCTTTAAAAACCATTGGGATAACTTACGTTTTTCAACAACGGCACCTGACCGCCATCCTTTTCCGTCGACTACTTGTTCATTTGCAAGCACTGTCTGGTCGACTGGATCCCAGTTAACCCACGACTCTTTTCGATAGGCAAGTCCGTGTTTTAAAAAATCTAGGAAAAATTTTTGTTCGTGTTTGTAATAGTCAGGTTCACATGTAGAAAGTTCACGCTCCCAATTATAAGAAAGACCTATAGATCTAAGCTGCGCATGCATATTATTTACATTCTCTTTTGTCCATGCCGCAGGATTAATGTTGTTGTCCCTTGCTGCATTTTCAGCGGGTAACCCAAACGCATCCCAGCCAATTGGGTGCAAAACCTCAAATCCGCAAGCTCTCTTGTAACGTGATATTACATCTCCTATTGCATAGTTGCGCAGGTGTCCCATGTGAATTTTACCGGATGGATATGGAAACATCTCCAATACGTAACATTTCTCTTGTTTGCTACTTTCGCTTACAGAGAAATTCCACTTATCTTGATAAAATTTTTCAACGTTTTTAAAATCATATTTCATATAAATCCAAATTCAATTACAGTTCATATGCTTCAAAGGATCAACCGCTTGACCGTTATGCCGTATTGTAAAGCACATCTGCGGATCTTTATCCTGCGTACTTGACTTACCTGCAGATCCAATTACTTGACCCTGTTTTACTTTATCACCAATTTCAACGTATATGTTTTTTAAATAGGAGTACACAGTCACATAATTATCTTTGTGTTCTACTATAATTAAATTTCCATACCACCTCAGCCCTTTGCCTACATATATCACTTCACCAGGTGCAGAAGCAACCACATTCGTTCCGCCTTGAGCAGCAATTTTTACTCCATCTTTGCATACTTCATCAGAGGAGGCAGTTGAAATAATAGTACCTTTAACTGGCATTACAAACTTACAATTTACCCCATTAATTTCCACATTTTGCGCTTTATTGTTATCTCTATGTACCTTATCTACGACGGCTTTTCTATTTTCTTTTTTTATTGAAGGGTCAACATCCTCTCTAATTAAATGATATTCCCTTGTATATTCTAGGTCTCTTTTCCCATAAAACTCTTCACCTTTAAGCAGCACAGGTGCAGGTTTTTGCAGGCCGCAGCTTACTAGTATTGCCGATAATATAAAGAATGAGGCTATACGCCACATAAATCTATTTAGATGATTTAAACTATATTAAATAGCATACTTTTGAAGATAAAAAGATTTTTATGTTATTTTTTCTGTTTATTTGTTTATGTCTCCAATTTTATCACACATAATGGAGACAAAGATTTATATTTCGTGTTTTATGTCTCCATCATTTATTGGTAGGCAAGCTGAGTTAAAGCAATTACTGGAGCTTAAAGAAAAAAATACCGCATCCTTTGCAGTAGTCAAAGGAAGGCGTCGTATAGGAAAGAGTCGATTAATTCAAGAGTTTGGTAAGCATTTCGAGCAATATTATTCATTTATAGGTTTGCCACCAGAAAAGCATACTACAATATCTCACCAACTTAATGAATTTTCTAGGCAAATTGCTAGGCAATTTAATACGTCTTTTGCTAGGTATGATGACTGGAGCGATTTACTATGGGCAGTTGGCGAGCGTCTACTATCAGGGAAAATATTACTGCTATTTGATGAGATTTCTTGGATGGGCTCAAAAGATCCAACTTTTTTGGGCAAAATAAAGAATTTTTGGGATACACAGCTAAAAAATAACAACAAGTTAATTTTTGTTGTGTGTGGATCTGCATTATCTTGGATCGAAAAAAACATACTCAGTAGCACTGGTTTTGTGGGAAGAATATCATTGACTTTGACACTTGGGGAATTAGCACTTTTTGACTGTAATAGATTCTGGCCAAAAAATATTTCAGCATATGAAAAATTTAAGGTACTCGCAATAACCGGCGGAATTCCAAAATATTTAGAAGAGGTAAATTTTAAACACAGTGCTGAAGAAAATATCAAAAAGCCTGGTTTCTCGAAAGGCGGGTTTTTAGTTGAGGAATTTGACCAAATATTTTCAGATTTATTCATGCGAAAAACAGTTTTTTATAAGCAAATAGTTAGAGCTCTTTCTACTGGAGCTAAAGAGCAGGAAGAAATTTGTGCTGCTTTAGACATTGCGAGACATGGACGCATTTCCGAATATCTATATGAGCTCGAGCTTGCTGGTTTTATTGCAAAGGATCACACTTGGAATATAAAAACGGGTATTGATTCGCGACTGAGAAGGTATAGACTTCAAGATAACTATTTAAGGTTTTATCTAAAATATATTGAAAAAAATCTAGGAAAAATTAATCGCAACACCTACCCCACGGGATTGCTCGCATCTCTACCGGAGTGGCATACAATCATCGGACTTCAGTTTGAAAATTTGGTGCTCAACAATAGAAAAAGTATACATAATATCTTGGGAATTGATGGAATAGTAAGCGAAAATCCATTTTTTCAGAAGGGAACGCGTAATAGTGCTGGTTGTCAAATTGATTATATGATTCAAACAAGGTTCAACACTCTCTACATTTGCGAAATCAAATTTTCAAAGAATAAAATTGGTCGTTCAATAATCCAGGAAGTACAAACGAAAATAGATACACTAAACCGTCCAAAAGGCTTTTCATGCCGTCCAGTTCTCATTCACGTTAATGGTGTAAGTGATGACGTTATAGATAGTGACTACTTTGCAAACATAATTGATTTTGGAGAGTTGTTGAATTGTAATACCAATGGTAATAGAACAAATTAAAGGTACCGTTTTGCCAGTGTGTAACCCCAGCACTCCTTCTCCTGTTATTCAAGTAGTCCTCCTCCTGTCATTCCAGTGCTCTCTTCTTGTCATCCAAGTACCCCTCCTCCTATCATCCAAGTAGCTGACACTGGGGCTAGGATGCCACTTTAGCAATAAATGTTTAAGAAATTTACCAAACGAGAAAAAGGCAAAGAAACCCCGAGTGGCGAGTTTTGACTCTATAATACTTTAAATTGGCGCTATAATAATTTACTGACGCTTAGTTT
>NZ_JAHDJT010000065.1 GCF_023661085.1 Wolbachia pipientis | reverse complement strand
CTATTATTGTCAGAACATTAGCAGCAGAAGTAGCAAGAGTAGTAAATAAAAATACTTGGAACGTGGAAAAAGTTTCACCAGGAGAATTTAGCTCTGCAGAAGTTGACAGATTTAGGCCAGAGCTCGATGCATATTTAGTGTGGATGGTAGAGTGGGTGCATACAATACACGTAGGGCGATCTATTTGGGAAAAAGGAAAATTTAGGCCACACAAAATAGAAATCGGTGAAATAAATGTTAGAAAATAATTTTGCAATTTCGGAATTACAGAGGAAATTGGCCAACATTGTTCGTATAGGAGTTGTAAAAGAAATAGATTATGAAAAAGCAAAAGTAAGAGTGAAAATAGGCGAATTTTTGACAGATTGGTTGCCGTGGATAACGAGTAAAGCAGGAAAAGATAGAGATTGGTCTCCACCAGATATCGATGAACAGGCTATGATATTTTCTCCTCTTGGTGAACTATCATTAGGAGTGGTGTTAGCAGGAATATATCAGGAAAAATACCCTGCACCAGAGAATAAAAAAGAAATAAATAGTGTGAAGTTTCAAGATGGAACAAAGTTGTCATACGATAAAGATAAACATCATTTAGAGATTGAAGTAGTAGATAAAATAACACTGAAGGCTGGGGAATCGAGCATAGAGATGACAAAAAGTGGAATAAAACTGAAAGCAGAAAGGATCGATTTAAATTGAACAAAGGAATAGTGAGGTTAGGAGACTACTGTGGAGAAGCTATACCACATTTCTGCATTAGCGGCAGTAATAATGTTTTTGTAAACGGTAAGTCAATATGTAGACAAGGAGACAGTTTTAGTGAAGGAAAAGTAATGATTCAAGTATCAAAAACAGTGTTTGCAAATGGTCTTAGTGTAGGAAGAGTAGGAGATATAGTTTCATGTGGGTTTAAAGTAATAAAAGGCAGTGAAACCGTGTTTGCAGGCTAAAAATGAAAGGAATGGATGCTAAAACAGGGAAAGCGTTAGAAGGAATAGAGCACTTAAAGCAATCGATAATTGATATACTGACCACACCGATAGGATCGCGAATTATGATGAGGGATTATGGGTCTAGGCTATTTGAATTAGTAGATAAGCCAATCAGTAGGGATTTAACACTAGAAATTTACGCAGCAACAGCAGAAGCACTGGGGAAATTTGAGAGGAGATTTAAGTTAGAAAAAGTAAAGATTGCTGAAGTTAAAGAAGGAAAAATGACTCTTGTACTTGAAGGTATTTATCTTCCAGAAGGCAAATTCATAGGTATTAGTGGAGTAGTTGTTTAGAAATGCAGACATCTAATATTATTGAAAAACTAAGCTATGAGGAAATATTTTCGAGAATGAAGGAAGAGTTAGTCCGTGAAGGTGAAAGTTTTACAGCATTAGTTGAAAGTGATCCAGCGATAAAGATTCTGGAGGTAGCAGCCTGGCGAGAACTTTTGCTCAGACAAAGGATAAACGAAGCAGTAAAAAGTAATTTACTAAAATTTGCAAGGGGAGAAGATCTTGATAATTTAGCTGAGTTTTATGGAGTGGAGAGGCAAAAAGAAGAAGATGATGAACGATTTAGAAAAAGAATTAAAGCAAAGATAATGGGTTGGAGCACATGTGGAAGCAAGGAGTATTATAGGTATCATGCACTGTCAGCAGATAGTAGAGTAAAAGATGCATTAGTAGAATCACCTATACCAGGGAAAGTACAAATTTCAATCTTATCAACACAAATTGGCATAGTGTCAGAAGAACTACTTGAAATTGTAAAAAAGCAGGTTACTAGAGATGATATAAGGGTTTTAACTGATACAGTAACAGTAATTGGTTGCAATATTACGGAAATAGATATTCACAGCAGAATGAGCATAAATTCTGTAATATCAAAGGAGGAAATTAAGGAACAGTTCATTAAGAAGTTTGAAGCAAGTAGAAGGCTGGGATGGAGTGTTACAAGATCTTGGATAATAGCAAACCTATTTGTAGAGGGTGTAGAAAACGTAGAATTAATCGAGCCAAAAGAGGATGTTGTAGTATTGGGGAATGAGTGTGCAGTGCTTGGCCACGTCAAGTTAGATAGGATTTAAAACGTATTTTTTTGTTTTGTGGAATCGTAAAAGTTTCACCAGTGAGGGGATTGCGTGCAATAAGTGGTTTAAGGTTTACTGGATAAAAATGCCCAATGTTAGGGAGACGAAAGTATTGATTTTCTTCCAGAAGTTGTAACTTGTTTTTTAAAGTATGGATAATATGGTCAAATATTATGGAAAGTGTTTTCGATATTAAGCACATCTTTATTTTTGATCAGTTCTGCAATGATCTCTTGCTTACTCATAAGCTACCTAAATAAAGGAAATTAAAGCAACTTGAAAGAAAAGACAAATGAAAAGTTTATTACCGCCAAACGCAACAAAGCAAGAGCAAGCACTGGTTAATGCAATTGATTATAAAGTTGATCCAAGCAGGATAAGAGGGTTTAAATTTAGCCCAGGGGAAAAAATATTGCCGTGGTTGGTTGAAGAATACGGGTTAGAAGAAATTCTATCATGGGTGAAGGATAAGAAGAAATCGATAAAAGAAGGAGTAAAATTTCAAAGACTCCGTGGAACACCTGCCTCACTGAAAATAGCATTAAAATGGGCAAATATAGAAGATATTACAATTATTGAAGAGCCACCCGGTAAACACTTTTTTGAGTTGCAAGTAGGGATAAAAGAGGTACCAAACGATTTCTTTGTTGATGCAGTAGTAGAGCTTGCAAAACTATCATTACCTGCAAGATCAAGACTAATGAGAATTTTTAACGATCACTACAACATTGGTAGGTTCATTTTAGATGAAAGTTTTTTTGGAAATTTGTTATCGGATTACTCAGGTGTAAAAATAGAAGAAGATGGACCGGTGTTATCATTTGGGAGAGTAAATTTTTTCAGGTCTAGTGGTCCATTAATTGAGGTTATAGAGAGTTATTTACGCAACCATTATGAGCAAGCATTTAGTAATGACATATATCGGTTAGATGTAGCAGCACTTGGGGAAACAGAGCCTCACACAAAGAATTACAAAGGCATCTATGAAAGGAGTCATCAGTGGTACAACTTAAAAGCACTATATCCACTACCACAGAGCTTATTACCAGAAATAAAGTTTGCTAAAGCGCAGATAGTATTGTCGGATAGTTGGAATTTGGGAGAAATAAACGCATGTTTTCCGGTTATTAGTGCAGAAGAGAAAGGAAGTAAATTTTTACTAGGAAGTGATAAACTATCTGAACAACTGTGAAGTTTAAAACACAAGCCAATTTTAGAAAGGTTCAGCGTTACTCATCATTACAAAGTAGAAAATTATACTGATCAAAAAATCATAAGGTACGGTTTAGCAGAACACAACATTCGCTATGAAAACGATTTAGATTCGCAGCAAAAAGATGTGGTACGTGAGTTAGAAAGTTACATTTTAGTGGTTTACCCTGGTGTGCTAACTTGGCACGAACATCGTCATTTGAATAGAAAATGGGTGGAAAAACAGATTATATGTTTAATAAAGTAGGTATATATATTTATATCTTAATAATCTTACTAATATTTAGTAAAAACAAGGTAAATTAACGAAAAAAAACTTGCTTTTTGATATTAAAACAAGCATAATTGAAACAGTTGTGGGTAAACATAATAATTTTACCTATGACTGAAGAAGGCCAAATTGGGCGATTTTATGTTTTAATTATTGGTGAGGTATGTATGAAGTTCAATCAAAAAGATATAGATGCTTTTGATAAGTTTTTTACGGAAGTATCAAATAACTCATTTAAAAATATTAATAAAAGAAATGAGGGTGGGGAAACAATATTGCACTATGCAGTAAGGGTCTCCGATCAAAAAACAGTAAAGTCATTAATAAAAAAAGGAGCAGACATCAATGCGACAAATAGCAGAGGTTTTACACCGCTACACAGTGCAGCATTAGCAAAACGCCTAGAAAACGTAAAAGAGCTGATAAGGTTAGGGGTGGATATAAATGCAACTGAAGGAATTAGCAAATATAGCCCACTGCACTTTGCGTGTATGGTAGGTGCAGAAAGTGTAATAAAAGAGTTGGTAAAAGCAGGAGCAAAAATTAACCAAGAGAATAAGTTCGGTCAGACACCAATGTATTATCTGCTAGATAATGAAAAGAATAAAAGGCAAGAAAATTTATGAAGGAGCAAGGAGGAATAGTAAGAGATAGACCAAAGATATGCGATAAAATAGCGGAATCAGCAGGAGAAATGATAGAGGTATGGGGAAGAAAATATCTACCGAAATTAAAAGGGAAAACATGGAATATAGGAGAAATAAGGAGGAGAGACAGGCAAGGAATAGCGAAAGATTTCAAAGACGTAATGATCAGGGTAGCGGACCAAATGGACGAGCTGGCCAGGAGGATTGATGAAAAATAGGAGGCAGGTTTGCTTTTTACTTAATATATAAGTATATAGGTTTATATCTTAATATAGCGCATTAATGTTTGACAAAAATGTGTATATTTTGTAAAAAAAACTTGTTTCCATGCTAAAAAAGCCATAAGTTAAATAAGTGTAGGTAAATAAAAGAAATTTGCCTGGAACTGAAGAGTTTATTAGTGGGGTATATTATGTTTAGTGTAAAAGATAGAGAAAAATTTAATAAGTCACTGGATGAATTATTAGAGAACTCATTTAAAAATATTAACAAAATAGACGAAAAGGGAAGAACAATACTGCATTATGCAGCAGGAATTTCCGATGAACAAACAGTCAAGTTGTTAATAGAAAAAGGAATAGCCGACGTAAATGCAAAGGATACAAATGGGTATACACCGTTGCACCTAGCAATAGCAGAAAGACGTCTAGAAAACGTAAGAGAGCTGATAAAATCAGGTGCAGATGTGAATGCTACAGAATATGAAAATAAAAGCACACCATTGCATCTTGCGTGTATGGAAGGGGAAGTAAAAATAACGGAAGAGCTAGTAAAAGCCGGAGCTGAAACAGAGCTAAATGATAAATCTAGCTTAACAGCAATTGATTATGCTAGAAATAATCGAAGTGTTAGAGGGCGTAAAAATTGCAAGTAGGCAGGGAGAATTTCTAGAAAAACTAACGGTCGTCTCGGAAAGTACAGTAACAGGTATAGCAAAAGAAGGGCTAGAAACTGTGGATGAATGAGAGAGTTGCTGCAGCTTTCAATACTAAATTTGAGGTGCTGTAGCTGACAAGGAGATTATTAAGACAAAGCCAAAACAGTTGCGTCTTTTTCGTAAGGGTAGCTGATTTATGGAAAAAGGGAGTGGTAAAGCTCCTGAAAACATTTACAGGGAAAAACTATGCAAGAAAGAACATTTACTATTCACCGTCATTATGAACCAAATAAGTTATCAGATAAGTGTTTATCAGATGCTTATGAAGTACTAATAAGACGGCTGATGGAAAGAAAGAAAAAGGAATTTTTAAATAAAAAGGAGGTAGAAAAAAATGACAACAGTGGCTTTGTATGCAAGAGTCTCATCGAGGAAACAAGTACAAGAGGGTACAATAGCGAGTCAAGTTGCAGAGCTTGAGCGTAAAATTGCAGCAGATGGGCATGAGTTATTGGATGAATATAAATTCGAGGACGATGGCTGTAGCGGATCAAATTTAGAGCGAGATGGTTTAAAAGCGTTACTTAGTAAGGTAGCAGAAGGAAAAATTAATAAGATTTATATTCATGCACTTGATCGTTTGTCACGTGACGGTAGAGATCAAAGATATGTAATAGATGAATGTAAAAGAGCACAAGTAGAAATAATCTCTTTAGATTGTAAGATTGATAATACTCCATCATCCAATTTGCTAGTGGATGTAAAAGGAGCAGTAGCAAGGCATGAACTTGGACTAATCTCGGAGAGAAGTATGAGAGGAAAACTTCATGCTGCGAGAGAAGGTCGTATAAGTGTAATAGGTAGTGCGCCTTTTGGCTATGATCGTATTAGGCATGTAGATAAAGAAAAAATAAAATTTGAAATAAATGAAGAGGAAGCAAAAATAGTGCGAGACCTGTTTAAGTGGGTAGGTCAAGAAAGAATAAGTATAAAAGAGGCCGTAAGAAGACTGAAAGAAAGGTGTATCCTTTCCCCGAGAGGTAAAAGAGTGTGGAATGTATGTACAATTCATAGAATATTGAGGAATCAAGCATACAAAGAAGAAGCAGCATATGGTAAGACAAAAGTAGGTCCACTAAGAAAAGCAGTGAGAGCAAGGTGGAGAGTGCGCAAAAAAAATATTCTGTTTATAACAATAAAGAAGAAGATTGGATAAAAATAAGAGTACCAAGGATAGTTGAAGATGAATTATTTGATATAGTACAAAAACAACTTGATGAAAATAGAGAGAGAGCAAGAGTACGACAAAGTGGAAAAAAGCATCTATTACAAGGACTAATAGCATGTGGGTATTGCAAATATACTTATTATATAGCAAGAAATGCTATGGGAAGTAGATACTATCGTTGTACTGGAATAGATGCAAATCGTTTCGGTGGGACCAAGGTATGTAACAGTAAATCAATCAGAGCAGAGATGCTAGAAATGGTTGTATGGGAAGAAATAAAAAGGGTATTAAAAGATCCAGATGAAATTGCAAAGGAGTATAAACATAGGCTTTTAGAACATAAAAATGGGCAATCAAATGATGAGCTTGAAAAAGAAAGAGGCAAATTAGAACAAGGTATCAAAAGACTAGCTTATGTTTATGCTCGAGGACACATAAGCCAGGAGGAATATGACCAAGAAGTTGAGGAAATGGAGAAGAGGCTAAAAGTAATTAGAGAGCAGCAGGAAAAAATGGTCGATGAAAAGGAGCTGCAGAGGAAATTAGATTTTACCATAGGTAGTGTAGAAGGCTTTGTCTCTGGGGTTAGATCAGAACTTGATCAAGCAGACTGGGAGACCAAACTTGATATAATTATAAAATTAGTTAGATGCATTAAAATTGACCACGATGATATGCATCTAGTGTTTCGATTTCAGGAACTCGCTATGGAAATACAAAGAAAAAATGTTCAACATCATATCGGGATTCCTTGTCATCTTAACCTGTACAGATTGGGAAGTTAAACAAATAGCTTCA
>NZ_JAHDJT010000064.1 GCF_023661085.1 Wolbachia pipientis | reverse complement strand
AAGTAGTAGAAGCATTTGGCAAGCCGCATGTGAATGTGGGGACAATAGGGCATGTGGATCATGGGAAGACGACATTGACAGCGGCGATAACAAAGTATTATGGGAATTTTGTAGCATACGATCAAATAGATAAAGCACCAGAAGAGAGGAAAAGAGGAATAACGATCGCGACAGCACACGTTGAATATCAGACGGAAAAGAGGCATTATGCACACGTTGATTGTCCTGGGCATGCTGACTATGTAAAAAACATGATAGTAGGCGCAGCGCAGATGGATGCGGCAATATTGGTAGTGTCAGGGGTTGATGGTCCGATGCCACAAACAAGGGAACACATATTACTGGCAAAGCAAGTTGGTGTTAAGCATATTGTGGTATACATAAATAAAGCTGATGTTGCTGATCACGATATGATTGGTTTAGTGGAGATGGAAGTCAGAGAATTGTTAACAAAGTATGGTTTTCCTGGAGATGAAGTACCAGTTATTGTAGGTTCGGCACTGAAAGTGCTGGAAGGTGACGAAAATAGTGAATATGGGAAAAAATCAATGGATAAATTGATGAAAGCATTAGATGAGTATGTGCCTGATCAGCCGAGGCCTGTGGATTTACCATTTTTAATGCCGATAGAAGATGTATTTTCGATATCGGGGCGTGGAACGGTAGTAACAGGAAGAATAGAAAAAGGAGAAATAAAGATGGGAGAAGAGATAGAAATGATAGGGTTAAAAGCGACGCAAAAGACGATATGTACAGGTGTTGAGATGTTTAAGAAGTTACTGGACAAGGGATGTGCGGGACTCAATGTGGGGATACTGTTGAGGGGGACAAAGAGAGAAGAAGTGGAGAGAGGGCAGGTGTTAGCAAAGCCAGGGACAATAATGCCGCATAAGAAGTTTAAGGCGGAGGTGTATATATTGAAGAAAGAAGAAGGAGGGAGGCATACGCCATTTTTTGCGAATTATCAGCCACAATTTTATATAAGGACGACAGATGTAACGGGGAGTATAAAATTGCTGGAAGGGAAAGAGATGGTAATGCCGGGAGATAATGTAAGTATAGAAGTGGAATTGCAAGCATCAATAGCGATGGATAAGGGATTGCGCTTTGCAATAAGAGAGGGTGGTAGAACTGTTGGTTCTGGTGTTGTATCTGAAATTTTGGAGTAGACGTGGTGGCTGAAATAGAACAAGTTGCATATATCATAAGTAAAGCTTTTGATTGTTCAAAATTAGAGAAATACGTTAGAGAGTTTGTTCGTGGATTTAAGGACAAATTTAAACATTCTGATGCAAAGCTATCAGGTCCGGTTGCACTACCAAGAGATAATTTTAAATTCGATGTTGGTAGGTCTCCTCATGTTGATAAAAAGTCTCATGAACAATTTGAAAAGAGAACTTCTGAGCGTCTGATTGTTCTATATGGCCTCACCCCTGCTATGATGCAGATGCTTGGAGATTCATCGTTTTTTCCTCCCCCTCCTCCTGGTGTAGAAATTTATTTAAAGATTAGAAAAGTCTTTAGGAAAGGAAAATGAAAAGAATGAATTTGTTGAAAAGAATTGGTTTATTGATGACAAATGTTGGTCATACTGCTATATACTCTGATAGTGGTCGCATGGTTGTAACTTTATTGCATCTTAGTGAAACTTGTATTGTTGATGTGAAAGAGCAAGGTAAATGTGGTTATAATTCGGTTATTTTAGGTACTGGAGATTTTAAAAATATTGCAAGATCTCAGTTAGAATACTTAAAGAGAAGAGGAATAAATAGTAAATATAGACTATATGAAAGTAGATTGAGTGATCTTTCAGGAATAGAGTGTGGTAAAAGAGTGGGAGTTAACCATTTTGTAGTTGGTCAATATCTTGATATTACAGGTTATTCTATAGGTAAGGGGTTTGCTGGTGTAATGAAGCGATATAATTTCAGTGGGCTTAGGGCATCTCACGGTGTTTCTATTGCTCATAGGTCGCAAGGTTCTACTGGTCAATGTCAGGATCCTGGTAGAGTATTTAAAGGAAAGAAAATGGCTGGTCATTTAGGTAGTAGCAGGGTAACTGTACATAACATGAAAATATTATCTATCGATCATGAAAATAGTATAATTGCTGTAAAAGGCAACAACGTTCCTGGATTTAGAAATTCTTACGTCTTTGTGAGAGATGCAGTTAAAAAGCCTTTACATAAAGATATTCCTTTTCCGGTAGGTCTACTGTTAGACGCAGATGATGATAATGCTAGTGGTTTGGTAAATTAGTTATGGAATATAAATTAGTTAATCTATCTAATGATAATATAGGTATTGCTCAGCTTAATCCTGCGATATTTTCCGTTAAGCAAAAATTGAGTATTTTGCATGATATAGTTAGGTGGCAATTAGCAAAGAAGAGAGCTGGTACTCACAAAGTAAAAGGCATCAGTGATGTTTCTGGTACAACAGCTAAGCCTTATAGTCAAAAACGTACTGGTAGAGCAAGACAAGGAAGCTTGCGTTCTCCTCAGTTTAGGGGTGGTGGAGTTATTTTTGGTCCTGTTGTTAGGAGTTATACCTATTCTCTTAACAAAAAAGTACGCAAATTTGGTTTAAAAATTGCTTTATCTCTAAAATATTTTAATAATCAATTAATCATTCTTGATAATTTGAATGTTGATGTGAAGAAAACATCTGAAATGTGTAAATATATTAAAAATTTTAAATTTTCTTCCTTTCTGATAGTTGGTGATTATGGAGATGAATTGCTACGTGCTACTAGAAACCTGCACCATGTAAACTTGATCAAGCCTATCGGGTTGAATGTTTTTGATATATTAAATCATGAATGCATAATGTTGACAAGTGATGCTTTAAAACATCTTGAAGGTAGATTGTTATGATTAAATACAATGATATAATAAAATGTCCTATAATTACGGAAAAAGCCTCTTTTTTAAGGGAAAAATTTAATAAATATTCTTTGTATGTTTTCATGAATGCAAATAAGCATAAAATAAAGTTGGCAATAGAGTCTCTATTTAGTGTTAAAGTTTCCTCTATAAATATTGTTAGAGTTAAACCTAAACGTAGGCGCTTTAGAGGCGTGGTTGGCTATGAAAAACAAAAAAAGAAAGTTTATTTTTCGTTGATGGATGATCAAAAGTTAGATATAATGAGTGTTTAATATGGGTATAAAATTTCTTAATCCTGTTACTCCATCCTCTCGTGGAACTGTGTTAGTAAGTAAAGTTGGTTTATCAAAAGATAAACCAGAAAAGCTTCTCACATTTGGTAAAAAGTCCAGTGGTGGAAGAAATAATTACGGTAGAATTACAACTCGCCATAAGGGTGGTGGTCACAAAAAGAAGTACAGAATTGTAGATTTCAAACGTAATAGAAATGATCAGGGTACAGTTGAGAAAATAGAATATGATCCAAATAGAAGTGGGTTTTTAGCGTTAATATCATATAAGAGCGACAATACGAAATCTTATATACTAGCTCCACGAAACGTAAAGCCTGGTGATGTTGTAATGTCAGGAGATGATGCTGATATATTGCCAGGTAATTGTTTATCATTGGGGTGTATACCTGTTGGTTCTTTTGTTCATGGTATTGAGCTGAAACCAGGTAATGGTGCTGTTATTGCTCGAGCTGCTGGTTGTTATGCACAAATTGTTGGTCGTGATGGCAACTATGTTTTATTACGGTTGAGGTCTGGTCAAGTTAGGTTGATTTTGTCTTCTTGTAAAGCTACTATTGGTGTAATGTCTAATCCTGATCGTAAAAATAGAAAATTAGGTAAAGCAGGAAGAAGTAGGTGGTTGGGAGTTAGGCCTGCTGTTCGCGGAGTTGCTATGAATCCAGTGGATCACCCTCATGGGGGTGGAGAAGGAAAGACTTCTGGTGGGCGTCACCCTGTTACTCCTTGGGGTGTTGCAACAAAAGGAAAGAAAACTCGGAAAAGAAATAAATTTAGTGATAAGTATATAAAACAATTGAAAGGTTAGTTTATGAGTAGATCTACATGGAAACCACCTTTTTGTCACCCATCTGTGCTAAAGTTAGTGAATAGAGCTTTAAAGGAGGGTTTTATTAATAAGGTGATAAAAATTCATTCTAGAGCTTCTGTGATTCTTCCTAGTTGTTTAGGTTTAAAATTTGCTGTTTATAATGGTAAAGATTACATTCCTGTTAATGTTAATGATCAGAATATGATAGGTCATAAATTTGGTGAATTTTCACCTACTCGTAAATTTACTGGACATAGTGGTGATAAAAAGGCAGCAAGAAGGTAGTTAGTATGAAAAACAAGTACACAGTAATTAAAGCTAGTTCTAGGATTTTAAAATCCACCCCTCGTAAATTAAACTTGGTTGCCAATTTAGTACGCAATAAAAAAGTTTCTTTTGCTACTGTGCAATTGAGGTTTTGCGAAAAGAAGGCTGCCGGTCTTATAGGGAAAGTATTAAACTCTGCAATTGCTAATGCTCAATATAATTATGGATTAGATATTGATAATCTATATATAAAGGAAGTTTTGGTAGGCAAGTCTTTTACTTTGCGCAGGGTGTTCCCAAAAGCTATGGGTAGAGCCAATAGAATTAGCAAGCATTACAGCAACATAACTATAAAGTTAGAGGAAATTGTATGATTTGTAAGAGTATAAAATTAGTGAGGAAGGTGTAAAATATGGGGCAGAAGGTTAATCCTATAGGATTTAGATTAAAAATAAATACTAATACCTGGGATTCTATTTGGTATGCTAATAAAGATTACAAAGAAAAATTGCATCAGGATTTGTCTATTCGCAGTTACATAAATGAGTCTTTTAAGCACGCTGGTCTTTCCAAAATAATTATAGAGCGCAAAGTTGATTTAGTGTCTGTGACAATACATTCTTCTAGACCTGGAGTGATAATAGGTAAGAAAGGCTTGGATATTGAGAAGGTAAAACAAAAGATAGCTGAGAAAGTAAAAAATAATGTGGAAGTGAATGTAGTAGGAATAAAAAGGCCTGAAGTAGATGCAGCTTTAATATCAAACAGCATAGCACAGCAATTAGAGAAACGTGTTTCATTTAGAAGAGCAATGAAAAAAGCTATTCAAAGTTGTTTGAGAATGGGAGGTGGAGGTATCAAGGTAAGCTGTTCTGGGCGTTTTGGTGGAGCTGAGATAGCTCGTACTGAATGGTATAAAGAAGGTCGTTTGCCTTTACACACTTTACGTGCTAATATAGATTATGCTTTTTGTGAAGCAAAGACTATATATGGTATTATAGGAGTTAAGGTTTGGGTTTATGTTGTTAATTAAGGCGTATTGAAATGTTTGTTCCCAAAAAGAGTAAGTATAGAAAGGTGTTTAAAGGGAGAATTAAGGGTAATACAAAAGGTGGTAGCACACTATCTTTTGGTGATTATGGTTTAAAAGCTATAGAAGCAGGTAGAATTCAGTCTAAGCATATTGAGACTGTGAGGCGTGTGATATCCAGAACGTTGAAACGTTCTGGTAAAGTGTGGATAAGAATTTTTCCTGATACTCCTGTTAGTAAAAAGCCAGCAGATGTACGGATGGGTAAAGGAAAAGGTAGTGTTGAATTTTGGGTATTTAAAGCTAAGCCTGGTAGGGTGTTGTTTGAGATTAGTAGTGATGTTCCCATGCATTTAGCAAGATTAGCGCTTGAAAAAGCAATTGCCAAGCTTCCTGTAAAATGTAAATTTATATCTAATCATAGTTGAACGGAGTTACGATGGATATAACTGACATTAGATTAAAATCCTCGCAAGAGTTGCATGAAATTCTTGTAAATTTGAGGAAAGAATTTGTTAATTTAGTTTTTCAGAAGAAATTAGGACAGTGTAGTAATATTTCGCGTTTTGGCTTGATAAGAAAGAGCATAGCTCGTGCTTTAACTATATTAAATGAAAGAAGGATAGAGGAAGAGAATGCCTAAGAAGATTTTTTGTGGTATTGTAACTAAGTCTGAGTGCGATAAAACTGTAAAGGTCTCAGTACTTCGGGTATATAAGGATAAACTTTATAAGAAAGTTATAAAAAAATATAAAAAGTATACAGCACATGATGAGAATAATAGCTGCAGAGAAGGAGATAGGGTTTTTATACAAGAACACAAGCCTATTTCTACTACTAAAAAATGGATTGTTGTGCGAGTTGAGTAAGGTGCTTATATGATTCAAAAAAATACATTGTTAGAAGTAGCTGATAATTCTGGTGCACGTGAAGTGCTTTGTATTGGCTTGTTGGGCGGAAGGAAGTCTGCATCTATAGGTGATACAATTATTGTGTCTACTAAATCTATCAACCCGAAAGGGAAGGTCGAAAAGGGAAAAGTATATAGAGCAGTTGTTGTTAGAGTGAGAAATCGTATTAGAAAATCTGATAACTCTGTAATTTGTTTTTCTAGCAATGCTGTAGTTTTAGTTAATAATCAAGGTGAGCCACTTGGTACTCGAGTGTTTGGCCCGGTGAAGAAATTACCGTCTAGTTCTTTTATGAAAATAATGTCATTAGCTGTTGAGGTTTTATAATGAGTGCAAAAATAAGAAGCGGTGATGACGTTATAGTTTTAACTGGCGGGGATAGAGGAAAAGTTGGTGAAGTAATTAAAATTATCACACGTGATGCTAAAAAAAAGGCTGTTGTTTCTGGAGTGAATGTACATAAGAAACATACTAAACCGAAAGCTGGTAGTAGTGGCGGTATACTAAATAAAGAATTAGCTATTGATATATCTAACATCGCAATATTAGACCCTAAATATAAAGCTCCAACTAGAGTAGGGTTTAAGATTATAGATGGTAAAAAAGTGCGTTTTGCAAAAGTTTCTGGGGAAGTAATAGACTAGGTTGATATGTTTAAAGAATTGTATAGAGATAGTATAGTAAAATCCTTGAAGGACAAGTTTAACTACAGCAATATGATGCAAGTACCTAAGCTTGTCAAGGTATGTATTAATATGGGTGTTGGAGATGCTGCTACGGACAGTAAAGCAATAAATGAGCCACTTGATGATCTATATTTAATTGCAGGGCAAAAGCCTGTATCAACGTTTGCAAAAAAATCTATTTCTGGTTTTAAGATAAGAAAAGGCGCTACAGTAGGTTGTAAAGTAACTTTGCGTAGAGATAAAATGTATGAATTTTTAGAAAGATTGATATATGTTGCTTTACCGAGAGAAAAAGATTTTAGAGGATTTAGTGTAAAGCAATTTGACGGTAATGGTAATTTTTCCTTTGGTATAAAAGAGCATATCTCATTTTTAGAAATAGATTACGATAAAATAAGTAGGATTAGAGGTATGGATATCAATATTATAACAAGTACGACT
>NZ_JAHDJT010000063.1 GCF_023661085.1 Wolbachia pipientis | reverse complement strand
ACATGCCCTATTGTCCCCACATTCACATGCGGCTTGCCAAATGCTTCTACTACTTGTGTCATAATCTAAACTTTTCTACCTAAAATACAAATACATAAATAAATAATATGTTGATTTTATAAAAACACAACAAAAAAAAAGAGCGGATAGTGGGATTCGAACCCACTCCACTAGCTTGGAAGGCTAGAGCTCTACCAATTAAGCTATACCCGCACAATGGAGGAGGTAGGATTCGAACCTACGTACACTTTCGCGGACAGATTTACAGTCTGTTACCTTTAACCACTCGGTCACTCCTCCACAAAATTTGTTAAGAGAGCATTACCCCAGTATTTTAACTTAATCTTTCATTATATTTAATATTAAATGTCTAAGACTAAAAAATCAAGCAATAAAACTTGCCAGGTTAAAATTATGCAGACTTCATTTTATGTAACTCAATATTGTTAATAAAGTGCCTAAATAGATAATGTGAATCGTGCGTACCTGGAGCTTCTTCTGGGTGGTATTGTACAGAAAAAACCGGGTAATTCTTCATCATTATTCCCTCTACACTATTATCAAACAGAGAAATATGAGTAACTTCAACGTCACTTGGTAGAGAAGATGAATCAACAACAAATCCATGATTTTGGCTGGTGATCTCAACTTTTCCGTCATTTACATTATAAACTGGATGGTTACTTCCTCGGTGACCAACATTCATCTTGAAGGTCTTTGCCCCTAAAGTAATTGCAAGCAATTGATGACCCATGCATATACCAAGGACTGGTATTTTAGATTTTATAATAACGTCTATCTCTAGAATCATACTTTCTCCTATTTCTTGTGGATCACCAGGACCATTTGAAAGTACTATACCATCTGGATCCATACTTAATATTTTCTGAGCAAAACCTTTATCTGGCTTAATCAGTTCAATTGCGCAACCAAGTTCTATTAAGCGCGAAACTATACTAGCCTTCACACCGAAATCAACCACCACAACTTTGTATTTTGCGTTAAGATCGTTTCTAAAGCTATTACTTAAACTGACTTTATTGATTATCTCTACTCCATTTAAAGGTTTGTATTTCTTCAATTCATCCAGCAGATCCTCTATTACAAGAGTAGTTTGGTCATCGTAGATTCCAGCGCCACACATCGGAGAGCAGGTCAATGGGCATATAATCCCACTTTGGGATCGATGTTTTTGCAAATGCCTCGTCAAGGCTCTAGTATCAACTCCTGATATTCCAACTACATTATTTCTCTCCAACCAATCATTTAAGCTGATACATGATGAAGGATGAGATGCAGAAGAAAGTTCACGCATAATCACACCACTTGCAAAAATTTCTTTTCCTCCTTCATTATCTTTGCTGTTTATCCCAATGTTGCCAATATGAGGAAAAGTGAACGTTATAATTTGATCGGCAAAAGAGGGGTCAGTTATAGTATGCTGGTAACCAGTGATACCAGTGGTAAAACAGATCTCACCTATGCACTTGCCTTTCTTACCTACTGATTTTCCTAAAAAGTACTTACCACCTTGTAAAACTAAAACTGCATCTTGCACTCAATTCTCTCTAACTGATCCAAAACAGTATACAAAGATTCTAAACAATACGTAACTCCTTCTAAAACTTTAAACTTAACTATAAGTTAACAGAGAATAACATAAAAACCCTTTACAATAAATTCTTTCACATAAAATATATCTTGACCACCTTCGCACTTCGTGTTAAATATAAATAAAGTGGAGGGTTACAATGCCTGATAGCGGGAATCAATCTAAAAAAATAAATGGGAAGTGGTTGGCTATAGGGGCTGGCTCACTATTACTTGTAATGATGCTACCGTCAATTCTTCTTTTAGCAAAAATAGCTATAGGACTAATTATAGTTCCAGTTGTAGCAATAGCAATGAAAGTTGCTTCAAAAACAATATCTAAAGTCTTAGAAGATAAACAGGAAGATCAAAACCAAACAACACAAAGCAAAATTATAAACCTAGCTATTGGATTATTATCTATATTTGTAGGTGGCCTATCGCTATTCACCATAGCACAAATTGGTTTAACTGCAACATGTGCAGCTGTAGCCGCTTTAGTTCTATACGCGTGTTTTAAAGATGAAAAAATAGGTAAAGACATAAATGACAAATTAGATGAAATAGCTGAAAATACAACTGACTTTATTGTTAGTAATATCGAAAAGCTTATTCCACAACAAAGCCGCCAAGCGTAGCTCATCTTATGTCGCATTGCCTGCCTGTGTTTTTCCACTACAGGCTAGCTGCAGGGGTTTTATTTACTCTATAAGCTTTTTTATCATGCTAAATTTTAACCCACGGACAAAATCTTCAACGTTGCAGGGGTTTCTTCCTTCCATTTGCACAACTTTAGGAATTAAAGTGCCGCCCCTCAAACTTATGTACATATTATCATTAATAATCTCACCTTGCGCTGAAGCTAAAGAAGCATTTAATTCAAAGTCAGCATCCAGTATTCTGAAACGTTTATTCCCTATTTTGATAAACGCTTTGGGATAAAATGCTTTAACTTTCCTATAAGCAACTTCGCAAGTATCACTCGCATAAATTTTATAGTCTTCCACTTTATCAGCGTAGCACGCATTATCATCGTTTTGTTCTGAAGGAACTTGTTTTTCAATTTCATTTAACACTTCCATCAGTAAATTGCTACCCAGCGCAGACAGTTTATCATGCAATGTCCTGTAATTGTCGTTTTTTTCAATCAGAAATTTTTTCTGTTTTAAAATAGGGCCAGAATCTAATCCTTCGTTCAATTGCATAATGCTAACTCCAGTCTCCTGGTCTCCCGCCAAAATTGTGTGCTGTATGGGAGCTGCACCACGCCATCTAGGCAGCAGCGAAGGATGAATATTAATACAACCATATTTAGGAACACTCAAAATTTCTTTTGGAAGTATCAACCCATACGCAGCAACAACTGCAACATCTGGTTTGAAACTTCTAAACTGTTCTTGCTCTGCCGAAGATTTTAGAGAGGTAGGAATGCACACCTCTATGCCATTTTCTTCAGCAATAACATGTATTGGAGATTTCGTCAGTTTCTGTCCACGCCCCGAAGGTTTTGGGGCCTTGGTATATACTGCTACTATCTTATTCTCTGACTTCAATAACAAGCTCAACGCACCAACAGCGAATTCTGGTGACCCCATGAAAACAACTCTCATGCTGCTTTGCTTAAAGAAATCAAGAATCTTCTGCTAATTTGCCGCTTACAGTTTCTACTAGCTCTGCAAAATCACCTTTATAATTAACAGCCATTTCAGCAAGGACTTTTCTATTTAAACTAATTCCAGCAAGTGTGAGGCCATACATGAATCTACCATAAGTAAGCCCATGCTCTCTTACTGCTGCGTTGATACGTATTATCCACAGGCTGCGAAAATCGCGCTTGCGGTTTCTTCTGTCCCTGTAGGCATATTGTAATGCTTTTTCAACCCTTTGCAAAGCAATTCTGTAACAACTTTTTGCACGCCCTCTATAGCCCTTTGCTAACTTTAATATTTTCTTGTGACGAGCATGAGTAGTAACCCCACGTTTTACCCGAGCCATTTTATTTTACCTCCATTTTGTTAAATACCATAAGGCATGTAAAGCTTAACTATACGCGAGTCAGATTTACCAAGAATCGTTGTACCACGCTGGTTACGGATGTTGGATTTACTCCTCTTTATCATGCCATGCCTTTTGCCTGATTGAGTAGAAATAACCTTGCCTTTAGCTGTAAGATTAAAGCGCTTTTTAACGGAAGATTTGGTTTTCAATTTCATTCTCTTAAATTCACAAACATTATCACCGAATTCTTTAGTAGTAATTAGTTAGTAATATAAACAATCTTATTAAAGAATTAAATAGTATTGCAACTTACAAACTACAATACTACTATAATATGTAATCTGAAACTACAATACAAGCTAAAATTGCATATTAAAGAAGCTTAAATGTAATTACACCCAATATATGCGTTATACCTTCTCTATCTCCAAGCGGCAACAATACTTGCCTCATTTTAACACTTTCGCTTTCTTCTTCCTCGTTGATTGGGCACTTGCTATCTACTACAGCATCGAGTTTATCAATAACTGCGTCTACTTTATATAGTCGCAAAAACGGTGCATCTACTGCATATTTACTATCAATGCACATGTTCTTTTCAAAACCATAGAACTCAACAGCCTTTTCTCCCGCATTTTCACAGATATAACCTCGGTTATTAACTTCAATAATAAAACAATGCTGCCAAGATTCCATTATTTCGGCAGTATCTATTTCATGCCTTTCTGGCCAGTCTCTATCTGACCCTTTTATTTCACTCCAGTGCTGAGTCACTACATTTGCTATTCTTCTTTCTTTGCCTGCGTAAATTTCCATTCCAACATCCACACAAAAAACATAGATATAAGCTGAATCTACTGTGAATGTATTGATTTTTTCTTAATCGCAAGTTACGTATTAAGAGGGTTCCAGTAATGTTTGGGAATTTACATGGGTACCTTTTTAACCATTCTTTAACGTGAGCTCACACTTTCTTGATTGGTTCTCCGGCTATATGACATACATCTACACTGCGCTTACGGCTACCTTCTTCACTATTTATTTTACTGATTAAATAGTCTCTTAGGTCGGTAAGTTCTTGTAATAAATCCTTTGAGCCGCGATCGATTTTTACATCATTATTAAACTCTTTTTGCACTCCTTTTATTGTATACCCTTTATCATATAACATATACTTTATTTTCTTTATAGCCTCTATACACTCATGATCATATAGCCTTCTTCCCCTACGTTTTATGGGTTTAATTTGACGAAATTGACTCTCCCAGAATCTTAAAACATGCTGTTCCACATGCAGCTCTTCAGCTACTTCTCCGATCGTGTAGAGTAATTTTTCCTTATTCATTGATTAATTTTTTTATCACTTTTGAAGGTCTAAAAGAAACTGAATTTCTTGCCTGAATTACTACTTTTTTTGGTGTATTTGGTATATTCCCTGGCCTTTCCTTCTTTTTTTTAACCAAGAACGTCCCAAAGGATGATATTTTGACTATTCCATCCTTCACTAAGCCTGCCTTTATCTCATCCAATATATCGTCTATTATCGCAGCAGAGTCTTCTTTTGATAAACCAATTTCTCGATTTATGTCCTCAGCTATTGTTGCTTTAGTTACTGTCATATCTTTTATCGCAACGTAACCCATAATTTATTATAATATGTGAATATAATATAACAATTGACTCAAGATTCAGCTACTTTATTTTTTAGGGTATGTCTCTTTTGTAGCATAATTTAAAATACTGGCAGCTGCTAATGCTGCAAATATTGTAAGAAGCGCCATTTGATGATCTGTAAAAAGTGCTAGTGTTGACGCTATAATTCCACCCACGATAAACATAAATCCATTGATAATAGATGACGACGTACTAATGCGTTTTCGCTCTACAATTTCACTGCCAACAGTAAAATTAAGCATATGTCCTCCCGCAAAAAACCCAAACATCAACATACAAGAATATACGATATGAACCGTCAAATGGCTGCATAGTAAAATAATAATCGAAACGCCCTGTAGCAGAGCGAAAGCGGAGATTACATGCTTTCTATTTTCAAATAAGTTTGAGATTTGATCTGCAATCGGTGCACCAATTGCAAGACCAAGCCATAACACTGCAGTTGCTATACCTGAGCCCATTGCATCAAGTTCTGAGTTGCTCAACAACCTCGGTGCCCATAAGGTGTTAAGCGCTAAAAATGTTCCAAAAGTAATAGCACCCACTATTGAGGTTATCCAGATATCTTTTAGTTTTAGCACTGTGAGCACAGAACATATTACCGTTTTTATGGAGCTTTTTATTGTGTATTTTTCTAAACTTCTTTCTGAGAGTGCTTCTGGGTAGAAGAACATAAGTACAAATATTGACACGCCAAGTAGTATTATGCACACAATCAGATTTTTCCAATATATACCTTCAGCGAGAAAGCTAGAGAACAATATTTGAATTACCAGTGCAGAAAGGCTTGAAATTGTCTGTACCAGTGAGAACATCAGCCCAAATTGGGCAACGGGAAAACAGGTACTACTTATATGAGCAGCCCCAACAAAGCCAAATGACGCTCCAATTGCAATCAATACTTGAGATAAAATCAAATGGGAGAAGTTTTCACTATTAATGAGAACAAGAAACCCAAGGATCATAGTTGATAATGAGAAGAAGTAAATTTTTTTGCTGGAAAAAGTATTAAACATTGCCCCACTAAAAAACTGTGAAATGGCAAAAGTCCAATTATAAGCTGAATTTGCCAGTGCAACTTGCGCAATCGTGAGCCCAAGTTCCTTTTCAAGGTCTACGCTTATAAAAGTATAAATTATCTGCATGTTGCTGAATATAACAATCAAGTTACCAATCAGCCAAACGAACCAAGCTTTAGCCTTGCTTTCCATAAGATTTGCTTTTACAAGTAATTTATTGATACTAAGTCTCTTTTGAGACCATAACTCTTTGATGACACTTAATCGAATATTAAAGTATCAACTAACATAAGTTACCACTTTATGTCTTAAAGTTTTATATATCTATTCTGATATAAAATCAAAAGAAAATCTAAAAATTTTAAGAAATAAATTGACTATTAAATATTTTACTAATATAATTGTTTTAGTTCATTAATATTAGAATTAAACATGTACGCAGATTATATAAAGGATTTAGAAGCATTAAGAGAGATAATTAGTGAATTTATTAAATATTCTGATAAGTATAATCAGTCTATAGGTGATGAACAGGATCCAGCTTTGAATCTATACAAGACAGAAATAGATTTAATAGGGCTAGAGCAAATAACGCGTGAGTTTGTTAATGACCTTGGTAATATATCAGAAAAAGAGGTGCTAAAACATGAGGAGTGTATTATAACATTGCCGGAAAAGAAGCAATTAGTGAAAAACTTAAGGAAATTGGAAGAAAAAATATCTGATTTCGTTCAATTTGTTCACCATTTCACTCAATCTGTTGATGATAATCAGCTTATAAGGCAATATGCAGCTCTTTCTTTGTCTTATGGGGGAAAAGATTTAATGGCACTGGCAAAAATAACACATGAGTTGTTTTCTGAAAAAGATAATTTCGAGTTTGTAGATAAGGGAAAGTTACCTAGTACAGAAGTTCAAAATACATCATATATTGGAAAGGTATTTAATTATTTAGGTCTTGCTTGATATATACAATGATACTCTTTTTGTATCCCATTTTGGACTAAACGAAAAGAGTATCGCAACTTAAGTTGGCAATACCAAATCCCAATGGTAAATTAAAAAGTTTCCCCACGATTAGCGAACTTGCTATGTATCTTGTTCGAGTCCCCAATAATGAAAGTTGGCATAACTTTTATGCTTAAGAAATTTACCAAATGAGAAAAAAAGCAAAAGAAACCCTGGTCGGTATTTATTTTTAGTATTGGCGTTTTTATGCTTTAAACGCTGCAATTTAGCTGCTTTTAAACGCAACTAGTCTAAGCTATAATATTT
>NZ_JAHDJT010000062.1 GCF_023661085.1 Wolbachia pipientis | reverse complement strand
TCTTTTTTGCCGAGTGCGAGTTAGTGCAGCTTTAGATTGACTGAAATAAATGCGTAATTCTATAACCTTTACTGAGATCCAATAAAACAAGATTTGAAATTTTGTGCGATGTCGTTAATTATAGCGAGATATGCCTCTTTTCCAGGTTCTATGTCTGACCCAATAGGATCAAGAATTACCATTTTTGCGTCATTAGAGAGGGATTTAGGTTTTATGCTATCTTCTTGTGAAGAAGAAAATATACATTTAATGTTTTCTTCCTTCATCATCTTTCTTAGTTTCATCAAACTTCTCATACCCATGTAAGCATCCTCTTCTATAGAAAGAATGGCACTTGGGTGACTTAAGCCAAAATATTTTTCAAAATATTGATAGGCATCGTGGGTAACTATATATTTTTTGCTTTTAAAGCCATTCAATTCTCTCGTAATTTTCTCTGCTTCTTGGTCTATCTTCTTTATAGCTCTCATTGCGTTTTGGTTATACTTATAAGAATTTTCTTTATCTATACGAGACAGCGTTGTACTTATAGAAAGTATCATGTTCTTTGCATTCTCAGGACTAAGCCAAATGTGTAGGTCTTTTTCGTCTTGAATATGAATGATATGTCTAGAGAATGAATGTGGTCGAGCAGGGAGTAGGTTAACTGCCTTTGATAACTGCACAAGTTTTTTATTGCCTCTAGCGAAGGTTTTAACAAATGTTTCTAGATTATCATCAACGTAAAATATGACATCGCTTGACTCTAAATTACTTGCATCAGATGGCTTTAATGCATGATCATGTACAGATGCTGTACAGGCAAGCAAGAGTGGTTTTGAAATTCCATCCGTAACAGAGGCTACAAGAGAATGTACAGGCTTTATTGTAGCTACGATTTTTAAATTGGATGAAAAGGCAGTACTGTGATATAATGTAAACAAAAGTGATAGAAAAGAAGCCAGTAAATGTCTCATGAAAACGTTGAGAAAAAATTAAATTTTGTCAAAAAGTTAAACAATGTCAACAGCAGTGTCCTAAAGATAGAAAACCTTGCCCTTGCATATGATAATAAGAAGGTTCTCGATGGTATTAATATATCAATAGAGAGGGGAGATGTAGTTACTATACTTGGTCCAAATGGTGGAGGTAAAACCTCTTTGGTAAAGGCAGTTGCTGGTATAAATAAGAACTGTACTGGTAGTGTCATGTTTGCTGACGATATAAAAATCAGTTATATGCCACAAAATTTTAGCATCAGTAATTTGATGCCGATAACAGTTGAATATTTCCTTTTAAATAGCTTCTCAACAAAATTGAAGAAAGATCAATCAATTATTACAAAAGCGATAGAATTGGTTGGTATTGGCAACATTTTGAAGAATCAAGTGTTAGAGATTTCTGCAGGGCAAACACAATTATTGCTGCTTGCACGCTGTTTAATCGCAGAACCTGACTTAATTATTCTGGATGAGCCGGTCAGTGCAATGGACGTTAGCGCACGGGCTAAGTTTTACGATATTATAAGTAAGATAGCAAAAAAACGACTGGTTTCGATTCTTATGACATCTCATGATTTAAACTCCATAGTACCATGTTCAGATTATATAATTTGCATAAATAATACTATCTATTGCCAAGGTAAGCCTGGTGAAATGATGAAGAATAAAACTCTAAGTGAAATATTTGGCAGTTACGCAGCAAAATGATTCAAAATATTCTGCGTCTTTTGTATATAACCGCAGTGCTGACTCGTTACAACATATTACCTTGTTTGCTTGCTCCTTCAAGGAAGTCAATAAACAAGATACAAGGCTACAAACTAAAGTGTGCTCTTGAAAAATTAGGTCCAGTGTTTATTAAATTTGGACAATCCATTTCATCACGTACTGATATTTTAAATGAGGATATAACAAATAACTTATTGTTAATATGTGATAGGCTGCCATCTTTTTCACACAAGATAGCAGTTAAAACTATAGAAAGCGAATTTAATTGTAAGTTAAGTGACATTTTCTCAAGTTTCTCTGAAGAGCCAATTGCAGCAGCATCAATTTCTCAAGTGCATAAAGCAACTACAACGGAAGGTAAAGAAGTTGCGGTGAAGATTTTAAGGCCAAATATTGAGAGAGCATTTTCAAGGGATATAAAAACACTTTTTTGGCTTGCAGAGGTTACAGAAAGATTTAGCGAGCAATCAAAAAGGCTAAGGCCAATCGAGCTAGTTAAAACTTTTGCTGAAATTTGCCGATTAGAGCTAGACCTACGTTTTGAAGCCGCTCATTCTTCGGAGCTAAAGGAGAACACAAGAAACGACAGAGGTTTTTATGTACCTGGAGTGGATTGGAGCAGGACTTCAAAAAAAGTTTTAACGTTGGAATGGGTAGAAGCAACACCAATATACGAGGTTGAGAAACTAAATAATCATAAGCAAATAGCTGTAAATCTTATAGAATCGTTCTGCAATCAAGTATACAGATACTGTTTCTTTCATGCAGATATGCACCCTGGAAATCTAATGGTCGATAGTAACAACAATATTGTCGCCCTCGATTGTGGAATCATGGGCCGAATAGACCGCGAAACGTGCTATTATGTGACAGAGATATTGAAAGGTTTTTTAAATCGGGACTACGATCACGTTGCAAAGGTACATTTTAGAGCTGGCTATGTCTCAGCACATCATAAAAATTTCGTTACAGCGTGTAGAGCAATAGGTGAACCTATTATAGGACAGCCTATGCAGAAAATTTCTTTTGCTAGTTTACTTGCTCAATTGTTCAAAATAACTGGTGATTTTGATATGAAAGTTCAAACACAATTGCTATTACTGCAGAAAACTATGATTTTACTAGAGGGAACATGTAGAAAAATCTACCCTGAGATCAATATGTGGAAAATAGTTGAAGCATGGACGGAGAATCAACATAAAAATAAAATAGGTTATAGGGAAAGAGTAAAAAGTTCTTATCCCGTAAAGACAATTCAGGAAGTATTCAGCCTTGTAGAAAAATTGAACCTAATAGCTGATCAAAAACTAGAGAATATCCAGGTTAAGATTAGATCAAATCGAAAGACCTATTTTTTACTGTGGTTTGTAATCGTGGTGCTAATCATTAAACTTTTCATTTTCTAATAAGTGTTGCTTTTTAAGTTGCGATAGTTAAAATAAATGAAGTTTACCTCGGTCCCGCTACCTGCTAGCGGGATCTATGACGTAGGATTGCACTAGCTGTATAGTACCGAAAAGTGCGTTATTGCTAAACAATTGCGTGAGGGATCTGATTTCTGAGTTTAAAGTTTTTATTGTCTATAGAGGATAAGCTGTTACAATAAAAAAATTAAAGATAGAGAAAACTTCAAGTTATGCAAGATGATACTAAAAAAAAAACGACGATAGAAGAAAAAGGCATATTGGGTTGGATAGAATATAGATTACCTATATTTTCTTTTCTAAAGCACATTGCTTCTTACCAAGTGCCAAAAAATCTAAATTATGCTTGGAACTTTGGCTCTTTGGCTGGTATAGCGCTAATTTTACAAATAATAACGGGTATCTTTCTTGCTATGCATTACACTCCGCATGTCGAACACGCATTTAACAGCGTGGAGCGTATAATGCGTGACGTTAACTATGGATGGCTGATACGTTACACTCATGCTGTTGGGGCATCGCTCTTCTTTATGGTGGTCTATGTTCATATAATGCGTGGGTTATATTATGGATCTTATAAAAGGCCACGAGAGATGGTCTGGTTTATTGGTATATTTATATTCTTTGCAATGATGGCAACAGCTTTTATGGGATATGTTCTCCCTTGGGGGCAAATGAGCTTTTGGGGTGCAACAGTTATAACTAACTTATTTTCAGCTATACCTTTAATTGGTGATAAAATAGTTGTATGGTTATGGGGAGGCTTCTCTGTTGATAATCCAACGCTCAATCGTTTTTTTGCTCTGCATTACCTTCTGCCTTTTGTCATTGTCGCTTTAGCTATGCTGCATGTCATTGCTCTGCATAGATTTGGCTCTGGTAACCCAAGTGGGACAGAAGTAAAATCAGATAACGATACCATTCCGCTCTACCCTTATTATATAGTAAAGGACTGTATAACTTTTGGTCTGTTTTTTATAGTTCTGTTTGCGTTTGTTTTCTACGCACCCAATTATCTAGGGCACCCCGATAATTATATAGAAGCTGACCCTATGGTAACTCCAGTACATATAGTACCGGAATGGTATTTTTTGCCTTTTTATGCAATGTTGCGTTCAATTCCAAATAAGCTTATTGGTGTGCTTACCATGTTCGGGTCTATTTTAGTATGGTTTTTATTACCTTGGCTCGACAAATCAAAAGTTAAAAGTGGTGCTTATCGCCCATTATTTAAGAAATTTTTCTGGGCTTTCGTAGTAAATTTTGCATTTCTTACCTGGCTTGGGGGACAGGAAGTTAAAGAACCTTACATTACCCTAAGTAGGTTTTCCACTCTTTATTATTTTACATACTTTGTAATAGTTTTACCACTGCTCAGTAAGTATGAGAAACCAGAGAAACCACCAAAAACCATAAGTGATTCTGTGCCGGAGATGAAGTAATGCTGATTAAAAATATATTAGCTATGTTCTGCATATTATTTCTCGCTCATTTTTTTTGTGCTGAAGAGTTTAAGCCATCACCAAATAAAAAAATGGACTGGAGTTTTGATGGAATTACTGGGTCTTTTGATAGGGAGTCAATTCAACGTGGCTATAAAGTATATAAGGAAGTTTGTGCTGCTTGTCATTCAATGAATAAAGTGGCATTTCGTAATTTGCAAGATATCGGTTTTTCTGAAGAGGATGTGAAACAGATTGCAGCCTCTTATCAAGTTAAAGATGGTCCGAATGATTTAGGTGAAATGTTCGATAGACCGGGAATACCTTCGGATTATTTTATCGCACCTTTTGATTCGAAAGAAGCAGCTGCAGCAAGTAATAATGGTGCAGTTCCACCGGACTTGTCATTAATTATTAAAGCGAGGCACGATGGTGCAAATTATGTCTATTCACTGCTGACAGGTTATCAAAACGGTGAACACAATGAAAATGATTTATATTTTAATCCGTATTTTCCAACAGGTAAGTTAGCTATGGCACCACCACTTTCTGAAGGAATGGTAGAGTATGACGGTACAAGGCAGGCTACAGTTGAAAACATGGCATATGATGTGGTAAATTTTTTACAATGGGCAGCAGAGCCGGAACTAGAGCACCGACACAAGCTTGGATTTAAAGTGGTAGCATATTTTGTAATTTTAACAGTGTTTTTTGTGTTAACTAACAATAAAATTTGGAGCAAGCTCTATAAAAAGAAAAGATAAAGTTTTTTATTGCTACTCACTTTCATACCTTATTTACACTAACAAGTATATTAATAGTAAATGTATTATGAAAATATAGGAACTATGGAATTTCAAATCGTTACACATTTTAAACCAGCCGGAGATCAGCCACAAGCAATCGATAGCTTAGTTGCAGGGCTAAACAGCAACAAAAAAGATCAGGTTTTGCTTGGAGTTACTGGCTCTGGAAAAACTTTCACTATGGCAAGCGTTATCGCAAGAACAAACAGGCCTGCATTAATTATGGCGCACAACAAAACTCTAGCGGCGCAGCTTTATGAGGAAATGAGAGGATTTTTTCCCCATAACGCTGTTGGATACTTCATTTCTTATTATGATTACTATCAGCCCGAAGCCTATTCGCCACAAACTGATACTTATATTGAAAAGGACTCTGTAATTAATGAAAGAATTGACATGCTGCGTTATTCTGCTGTTTGCTCTCTTTTGGAGCGCAGGGACACAATTGTAGTTGCCAGTGTTTCCTGCATATATGGTCTTGGTTCGCCCGAGAGCTATCTCAATATGACCTTGACTTTAAGTGCTGGAGATAAAATTCGTGTTAATGATTTCCTGAACAATTTAGCTAATCTCCAATACAAGCGCTCTGATGTCAGATTTGAGAGAGGATATTTCAGAGTGCGCGGCGATATTATCGACATATTTCCTGCCTATTACGAGAACAAAGCTTGGCGTTTATCGCTAATGGGTGATGAAATAGAAGAAATTTCTGAGATTGATGCTATGACCGGCAATATCATCAAACGCATAGATAAAATCACCATTTTTCCAAACAGCTATCACATTACCTCACGTGAAACTCTATTGCAGGCGGTTCAGCTGATCAAAAAAGAGCTGCATGAACGCTTGGATTATTACTATTCACAGAACAAAATTGTTGAAGCAAAGCGCCTTGAACAGCGCACCAACTTTGATATCGAAATGATGCTAGCAACAGGAACGTGTAAAGGTATCGAAAATTATTCGCGTTATCTCTACGGTATGGAAGCTGGAGATGCAACGCCTACTTTGTTTGAATATTTACCTAAAGATGTAATTTTATTTGTCGATGAGAGTCATGTTACCGTTCCTCAGGTTGGCGCGATGTATAGCGGTAATGAGGCGCGTAAAAAAAAATTGGTGGACCACGGATTTAGGCTCCCTTCTGCTTTTGATAACCGTCCATTAAAATTTGAAGAGTGGGAAGCAGTGCGGCCGCAAACCATTTTCGTTTCCGCTACTCCCGGAAAATATGAGTTGGCAAAAACCAATAATGTATTCATAGAACAAGTTATTCGTCCAACGGGGCTTACAGATCCAATCTGCATTATAAAGCCAACAGAGACTCAAGTTGATGATGTGATTCACGAAGCGCAAGTAACGATAAAGAAAGGGTTTTGTGTTCTTATTACCACATTGACAAAAAAAATGGCTGAAAAGCTAGCCGAACATATGAGTGAACTAAATATGAAGGTGAGTTACCTACATTCAGATATTGGTGCGCTGGAGAGGATTGACATTATATGCAAACTAAGATCGAAAGAAATCGATGTTCTAGTTGGTGTTAACTTACTGCGGGAAGGTCTTGATATTCCAGAGTGTGGATTGGTTGCAATTTTGGATGCTGATAAGGAAGGATTTTTGCGATCAGAAACTTCGCTCATTCAAACAATAGGTCGTGCTGCGCGCAATGCCGAAGGTAGGGTAGTTTTATATGCAGATAAAATGACCGGTTCTTTAGACCGTGCGTTGAAAGAAACAGAAAGAAGAAGAAAGAAACAACAAGAATATAATACACTACATAATATTACACCAAAAACTATAATAAAGGCTATATCAAATACTCTACAAGATAATGTAGCAGCCGAGAGAAAAGTCGATATTAGTAAGGACGATTTAGTCAATTTAGAAAAGCAGATGTTAAAACATGCTGAGAATCTAGAGTTTGAAGACGCAGCAAAAATAAAACGTATTATCGAAAGATTCGGCAGACTTCCTGCAAACCAAAACTAAGCAGAAAGAAAGCAATTTACTAGCTACGCCATGCTGCTGCAGGTCTCACGTGAATTCCGCTTGCAACTAACCTTTAATTATAAACATTAAGAAATTTACTAAATGAGAAAAAGGCAAAAGAAGCCCTGGTCAGTATTTATTTTTAGTATTGGCGTTTTTATGTCTTAAACGCTGCAATTTAGCTGCTTTTAAGCGCAAC